>DTSF01000228.1 GCA_012965485.1 Dehalococcoidia bacterium | reverse complement strand
AGATAATACAATGAAAATTCATGGTGGTATCTTCGCCGCCAAATTAGTTATTATTGGTGGGATTAAATTAATAATGACTATACTATCGTTTTCGTATTAAAGGTTTTATGGTTGAGATAAAGACTGATTCGGCGCTAAATAGGAACTTTTCCTTTCTTGATGTTGCTAAGGGGTTTGTCCCTAAAATTCTTGATGCATCGCGGGTAATTTCCGAAAGTAGAGAAATACCTCCTCGGCTGGCATCAGAAATGGCCGAAGAAGGACTTTTTAGGCTTTATATTCCCAAGTCTGTTGGGGGATATGAGATAGATTATCTAGAATTTCTAGAACTGGTTGCGGTTATTGCAGAGGCTGATGGTAGTGTGGGCTGGTGTTTTAATCAAAATAACGTGTTGTCTACCTTATCTGCCTTTATGCCTAAGGAGTTAGCTCAGGAGATCTGGTCCGATCCCACCGTTGTTTTATCTAACGGCCCCCCTGTCTCCCCCACGGCGGTTTCGGTTGAAGGTGGATATCGGTTGAGTGGTAGATGGAATTTCAGTTCTGGTTCTCGTCACGCAAAATGGGTGGTGGCTTTGACTCCTATCAAAGGTAGGGTGTTGGAGGATGGTGAATCTCCTGAGATGCGCAATATGATGATTCCAAAAGAGGAAGTCGAATTTATCGACACATGGGAAGTTAATGGATTGAGAGGCACCGGGAGTTTTAGTTTCACAGCCAAAGATTTATTTGTGCCGGAGTCCCATTCATTCATTGAAGGTGGATCGCCTAGGGAAGAAGGGCCGATATATCTAATTCCTAAAAGCCTTTTGTTTTGTTCGGGATTTGCAACCACGGCATTAGGAGTGGCGAGGGGTGCTCTAAATGATGTGATCCAATTATCATCGGCTAAAACCCCTCAAGAGCAAGAACTACTTAGGAAGCAACCTTTTGTTCAACGTGAAATTGGGCAGGCTGAAGCGATATGGAGATCGGCTAAATTGTATCTTAGAGACAGCGCTGAAGCTGTGTGGGAAAGTGCGGTTAAAGAAAGAATAATACCTTTGGAAAGGAGAATAAATTTGAGGCTTTCCAGCACACATGCAATCAGAGAGGCAGTTAAGGTAGCAGACATAGCTTATTCTCTAAGTGGAGCGACAGCAATATTTGAGACTAGTCCGATACAAAGGCGTATGCAAGATGTGAAGGTGATTGCCCAACAGATTCAGGGAAGAATGTCACATTACGATACCGCTGGACAATTTTTTCTCGGCCTGGATCCCCAGAGTAGGATGTTTTAGTTGGGATTTATTACTATTTTTTCGGTGTAATTATCCCAAACGAGCTTGTGTACCCATGAACGTACGTGGTATCCCCTACAGGGCCAATTTCTCCGTTGCAGAAAAAACCTGTTAGAGGGATTTCTCCTATAAGATCCTTAAACATATTCGTATCATGGTTAGCTTTTCCATATAGGTATGAACCCCTTCCTAGACATGAAAATAAGAGGGCTCCATATTGATCATTCTTTTCTTGATCCGATTTATAGTCTTCTAGCATGATTTTTAGATTTTCTGAGGAAGTATCTGAGTCACGGAGGTGGAATTGGACTAGCTGACCTTCTTTCAGTATTTCACCGATTGCTATTTTGCCTTCTTCGGGATTTGCCCCAACGATGTTACGGATTAAAAAATCCCCGTTGTTAGGAACATCAATGAAAGGATCATTCACTATGCCCATAAATAAGGAATGTTGGAATAATTGCTGATCTGAATCGGAGAGGTTGTTATATATTCCTGACAAAACTTCAAATGGAGGGTTGTTATCAAGGCCTGTAAGGATATTACCCTCACATTCTGTGATGTTCATCAAGGTGCCGATTGGTTTGCAGCCCTGGGCGACAATAGTGTCTATTTCTATATCACCATGCAAGGCTATCCCGACGACACCACCCGCAAAGGTATCCCTGTTCAAATAAATAGCATTGGTACCCTGTTGGGACCCACCGCTTGCGATCCCACCAATTATTGTGGAGTTAGGAAAAGCATAATCCATACCATTGACAAGATTTTGGATCTCCACGCTGAAAGGGTCTGCAAGGATGATGAATTTCGGTTCCGAAATGTTTTTTACCTTGAAAAGGCTTTCCCACTTTTCAGGTCCCTGGTCGCCATCCGGTAATTCAATATCATTAATGTGGAACGGTGTAATTGACACATTCGGCATTTCGGCACCCGTTAAAGAGATCCCCGCTCTATGTTCAACCTCCATACCGTTTCCTATGACACCGTTACCTGAACATCCAATCAATATGGTCTCTGGGAAATATTCAGAAATCAAACAAGGCAAATTTGGATAGGAAGGTTCAAAATCCGGAGATACAAATGCGATCAAAATATCGGGCTGCACGGATAAGTCTGCTTCAATTCCAGTCAAGCATTCTCTTACCGCTGTTTCAAAATCCGTGGCATCAGATATTTTGGAAGACCATTTCATGATGATTTTTTAGTATCCCCTGATCCCACTACCACCTTCCATCATTTCTCTAACAGAGTCACGAACAGCAATGGTGGCATCTACTGACACCATTATGTCTTCATTCCGGAACTTACCTGCAGCATGTATCTTTTCAGTTCCTTCATCGGTGACTTTAATGCAGTTAGGATGGTCAGGTTGGCCTGGGAATCCCATGGATTGGGCAAGGTCATTTGGACCGCCGGCAAATACATTTATTTCATTCACCTTCAGTATTTCATCCAAATTGTTATAGGCCTTAATATCTTCTATTTGTGGCATAAGCAAAAGGTCGTCATTTGTGTCTTGCATCATTTGCTTCAGGTCATCGATCAATCCAAATCTCTGAACTCTTTTACTGGTGTAACTTCGATGCCCCGTCGGTGCAAAATAGCAGCAATCTACCATCGCTTCCGCTTCCTCACGAGTGTTCACAAAGGGAATCGTTAAGGCTTTTATTCCGCGGTCAATATAATTCAATATGTTGCTAGGTATCTGGTCCGGGACACGCATCGTGGGGGTTACTCCCCATCCGTCACACATTCTGCAGAACCTGTCTATCGTTTCTGGTGTGACCGGAGCATGTTGCCCATCATAGTTCACAAAGTCCAGACCCATAGCCCCAGCAAGTTCCACCATCTCGTCGGCATAAAAACTTAAAGATATGCCATAGGATTTCTTACCCTCTTTCATGTTCGAAATAATTTTGTTGGCCATTCCTGTTTTCTCCTTTATCAAGTTGGTTAATTTGCAGGTTGGACTAATTCAATTAGTACTTTATCGGGTCCTTCAATATAGGCCAGCTTTGTGCCGCCCTGTATCTCAGTTATATTTAAAACAATCGGGACTCCTGATTCCCTAAAATTTTCTATGTTGGATTGAATATCATCAGTTTGGAATCCAAAATGTTCAAGTCCGAGTCGATTTAACGCTGCAGGAGTGGTTTTTGAGGATGAACCGTAAGGTTGAGAGGATATATTTAATCTGGCTGAACCTTCGGCATCCATGCTTACAGTAATGGTTTCGGGCATCACCTCTCTTTCTGACAGAATTTTGGCATCAAAGAATTTTTCATACCATTCGGCTGAAACCCTGGGATTTTCAGATCTGATATGAACGTGATTTATGAAATAAGACATGTATATTCGATCCTCTATATTGTTGCCATATTTGAACAAAAAAAACTGGCTTAGTAAATATGCGACCCGTAACCCAATCAGGCTTTTTTGTTGCCATGACGGTAAGGCCTCGATTGGTTATAGGATAACTTTGTGGTTAAAGCGCTCTCTAAATCCAAACCAAACTCCCCACATAAATCGGCTATTCTGATGATCACATCAGCCAATTCCACAGTAAACCCCTCTGGTTTACCTTTTTCGTCGAACCAATTTTCGTGTAGGCAATCTTTCCCTTTCACTCTATATACTTCAAGAGCTTCACTTACTTCGCTATGGATAAGTGCAAGTATCTCCCCTATATTTCTATCAGAGTCTTCCCACCATCCCTTAGTTTTAGCGGTCTGATTAGACTCCTCTATGAGAGTTTTAATCGTCATGGACATTCTTTGGTCCTCCCGTGCCACTAGTTGATGTAGGGGGCGAGGTGTCGGATAGTCTCTTCATAACCTTTCTTGGTATCTTCATTGAGTACCAATCTTATTTCATCGACACCGGCATCAAAAAACTTTTCCATTTGACCTGCGCATTCTTGGGGAGTACCGATTATGGTTGTTGCGTCAACCATTTCATCCGTGACAAGGCTGGCGGCTTTGCCACGTTCCTTATCCATGTAGGCCTTTCTTACCATATCTGCTTCTTCCCCAAATCCGATTCGATGCATATATTGGTGGTAAAAGACTCCCATACCCCCAATATAGAAGGAGATGTGTGGACGCTCACGATCCCTTGCAGCTTTGGGGTCATCTGTCATATAAACAGAGACCTGGGGTGAAATGGTGATGTCATTTAAACCCCTGTTTGCAGACTCAGCACCTTCCTTTAATTGAGCCACTGCAGCATCCATTCGCGATGGGGCCAGGAAGATAGGTAGCCAACCATCTGCTATTTCACCTGTCATTCGAAGGCTGGGCGGGCTCAATGATGCTATGTAGATCGGCAAATCAGGTCGGTGAGGGGTGAACCTCAACTTGAATCTACTTATTTCAAAGAATTCTCCTGAATGATCTAACCTCTCACCCCTCATAGCTTTTCGAAGGATGTCTACATATTCCCTTATTCTTGTTATGGGTTTTGAAAACTTCTCACCGTGTAGGTCTTCAATAACCAACTTACCACTTGCACCTAGTCCGAGAAAAAACCTGCCTTTTGACATCACGTCCATGTTTAATGCTGTCATTGCAAGGTTCGCAGGCGATCTGGCAAATACTGGAACGATACTTGTACCAACCTTGATACGAGTTGTAACTGCGGCTATTTGGGCGAGAGAAGTAAATGCGTCTTCACCCCATGATTCACCCGTAGTGATGCAGCTGTATCCTAGGTCGTCAGCCATAATGGCTAATTCCTTGGTTTCGTCCCAGGATCCTCCAGGGGCTCTGAGCCCCATTATTCCAACTTTACCCAAAACATCCTCCTTTTTGTTGATGTGAATCTGTTCCGTTTGTTATTGTGATCGGACGAATTGATCTCCGATTACTTTCATTGTGTTAATAGCTTCTTCATGATTAAGATCTCCCCACTGGAAAGAAAGAAGTAAAAAATTGCACCCACTGTTTATTTTGTAATTTTCCAGATACTGTAGAACTGATTTGGCAGATCCTGCAATCACTTGCTCCCTTTTAATGGCGGTTTCAAAATCAATGGTCCAAGGCAGCACCCTATTCCCAATTTCACTTTCCACCATTATCTTAGGTCTGCGACTTTCTCCACCTGGAAGAGGTTTACGGAAGTTGGAACGGTATACCTTGAACGATTCTTTCGCTCTCGATAAAGTAGATTCGTCTGTTTTTCCAATTAATATGCGTTTGGAAACACCTAGAAGAGGGCTCTGAGGGAAATGAAACACTGTTTCGTTAGACTCGTGTTCAGAGCGGGTTTCCGAATAAATCTTATTGATTTTTGGGAGCTTATCAATTGTTCCTTCCGTTATTAAATTTGCACCGATGCGGCCTGCCTTGACAGGATTTCCAGCAACCCAAATAGGAGGATGCGGCTGCTGGTAAGGGGTTATTTCCATCCAAAGATCTTTCAGGTCATAATGTTTTCCGGTGAAGTTGACGAATTCGCTAGTCAGACCTTGCATTATGATTTCTAAAGATTCCTGATATATGCTATCGGATTCAACTGGGTTTTGTCCCCACATGGCCAACTCGTCTCCAACTGGGGCTCCTCTGCCGAATCCAATGTCTAATCTACCCTCTGTGAGATTGTCCAGTGTACATATTTCCTCAATGATTCTGATGGGGTGATGCAGAGGGAGGACATACACTAACGGACACAGTCGAATACTTGATGTGACCGAGGCTAGGGCCCCAAGATATGGACCTTGAACCGGGGCTGCTGTTAATGGTGAATGATGATGTTCAGCTACATGATATGAGTAGAATCCCAATGTTTCAGCAGTTTGGACCATCGATATTCGCTGATAGTATTGTTTGCTCAGAGATACAGAATGAAGCCGCTCTACGTGGTCAAATATTCCTATTTTCAAGAATATACCCTTAGGTAGTCTTGGGGTCTGGTTCAGCCAAAAAAACCGGGATCATCCGGTCTGTTCTATCTTGGTATTCCTGATACGGTGGGTATGCATTGACGGCTATGTCCCAAAGTCGTTTTCTGTCATCAGAGGTAGTGATTTCCCTCACCGTCATATCATGTATATTCGGCCCATCCTGAATTTTGACCGAGGGATTAGCCTTCAAATTAAAATACCAGACAGGGTGTTTAGGGGCCCCTCCTGTTGATGCAACCAGTATGTAATTGGGTCCATCCACTGCTCTCATGAGAGGAGTTTTTCTTACGGCTCCAGTCTTATTGCCAATATTGGTCACTATTATGACTGAAAGGCCGGTCTCTCTGAGAGTAGTACCTTCCTTTCCTCCGCTCGATTCATATTGCTCAACTTGCTCTCTAACCCAATCTCTGGGGCTTGGTATGTACTCAGCCATTTCCAAACTTCCTTTTAAGATACCTTCTTGTTATCACATTCATTAGGCTGGGCTGCTCATATAACGTTCTCTTTATGATGTTTTTGACTATTATTTCTGAGCCATGGCTTGATTACTTCCCCCAGTATATCCTGTATTCAATGGGATTGAATCCTTATTTATCTTTTGATCAATAATTTAATCTTTCCAGTCATCCCCGGTTGATATCTTAGTCATAATTTTTTCTGAGAAGTCCCACAACTTTTTTGCCATTAATTGATCTTTCCCATGTTTGGAAGGTTCTTTTAAATTACAGTTTGAATAATATTCGCCGCTAGCCCCTTGAAGGTCAGGATGGGTACTGACGTAGACCTGTGTGGCTGCTCCTTGTCGAACATTTTTAAAAAAGAGCTTTTCAAGTACAACTGACCCGTGTTTCAGAACAGGGTTGTAATGTCTCAATAAATTGGTTCTGATAACGCCGGGATGTACTGCGTTGGCTGTTTGACTAGTGGATTCAAAACGTCTTGCCAGTTCATTTGCGAATAAAAGATTTGCTAATTTGGAATGACCATAAGCTTTGTGGGGATTATATTTTTTTTTGCCGGAAAAATTATTAAACTGAATTCCGTCCGGATAGGAAAATACACTGTGGGCTGAGCTTGAAACAACAGTTATCCGTGCTTCTTTAGACAAAGTCTTCTGTAATAGGGAGACCAACATAAAATGCCCAATGTGATTAGTTAAAAATTGCAATTCCACGCCGTATTTTTGCTGTAACTTAGGTAATGCCATAATTCCAGCATTGCAAATTATGGAATCTATCTCTATACCTTTTCTGATCACATGATCGGCACATTGAGCAATCAAACCTGGTTCTGACAAATCACACATAAGTGGGATGAATTGTTGGTTAGAGATCGAACTTATTGATTCAGCCTTCTCCGTTGTTCTCGCTAGGCCTATTACCGTGGCGCCCCTTAAAGACAAGACTCTTACTGTTTCCAGACCAAGACCGGAATTAGCCCCTGTTACCAGGATTGTTTTGTCTTTGAGATCCAGAGACTTTGTCACTTCCTCTGCAGTAGTGTGGAAGCCTAAACCGTTAGGCCCAACCTTGGTGAAACGGTCTATAAACGGGATACGTGAGCTAGCTAATGTTCTTAACAAGTGTGATTTTCTGCGGTGCGTTTCGATTGTATTTTAGTATTCATAAACTGCACACTGTTCACAAATGTGTTCTGGCACAAGCCCTGCATAAATCAAAACTTTGAAAACCTTACACCCGAAGCAGTAACCAATTACAGCTTCTAGGAATGCGAAGACACTCAGGATTGATAATAAAGCTACAGTGACTGTATACAGGCCGGTCAGCCATAAGCTTAAAATTAATATGGAAAATACCAGTCCTACGCTTTGGGCAAACCGTTTTGGTGGACCTGGGACTAATCTCTCTTCTAAATTTAATTTGGGAACCAGAATTTTTGTTACCACTAAAGCGAGTGGGCTCACTTTTGGCCCGGACGAGACTCTAGCTAAGAACCCATAAACCATTGCCAGTAGGATTATCAAAACCAAGTTTGTATTCAAGCTGATAAGCGCAATAGATATAAGTGACATTAACAACACTCCAGAAGCAACAAGTCTTGCTGCTGGCTCATTAATAAATTCTGGGAACGAAAAAAACTGCCTCATATCGTTTGAGATTCTATAAGTTGGGTTGAGGAGTGGTTCGGAGGTATTCTTTTACTATAGTGTGGCCTTTTGGAAATTTGCCCGGAATGTCTTCTGTAGCTACAGCTGGCACGATTATGCACTCTTGCCCATATTTCCAATCAGCTGGCGTTGCTACTTGATAGTTGGCTGTGAGTTGTAACGAATCTAAAACTCTTAAAATTTCGACAAAATTTCGTCCGGTCGACGCTGGATAAGAGATGATTAATTTCACTAGTTTGTCGGGCCCAATAATAAAGACAGACCTAACAGTTAAAGTGTCGGTTGCATTGGGATGTATCATCCCGTAGGCATTGGCAATTGCCTTGCTAGTATCTTCCACTAGTGGGAAATCCACATTGGCATTTTGCGTTTCATTTACATCTGTTATCCATTCCTTGTGTGAATCTAATGCGGTCATTCCCTCCTTCGTACCTACACTAACTACAAGAACCTTCGCATTTCTTTCAGTGAATTCAGATTTCAGCTGTGCCACTTTTCCTATTTCAGTAGTGCATACTGGGGTAAAATCAGCTGGGTGAGACATGAATACCCCCCATTGTTCCCCGAGCCAATCATGAAAATTTATTTCACCTTGTGTTGTACTTGCTGTGAAGTTAGGGGCTTCATCCCCGATTCTTAAACTCATGTTATTCTCCTAATTAAAAAACCCCGCTGACGCGGGGTCTTTCTTGATTAACTAGTGTTATTCTAGTCTGTGATCAAGACCCCGATTCCCTTGGATCGGTGCAACAGGAACACTTGGATATGCTTATTAATTCACTCATCGCTAACTATCCTAGACACTTACCTATATGTTTTCAAGTGCTCAAAGATGAAAATTTACTAGTATAATTTATCTCTTCTTATCGTGGTTGGATGATTTAGGTTGTGTGGGCCTCATATTAAAGTTTCATGTATCAGTCGCTTAGATTGGGTGCTGTCTGAGGTTTTAGACACATGATTGTTTCAGGCCTCATAGTACTTGCCTTAAGGTAATTCTTCCATTAGCCATATTCAGGAATGGGATAACTGGGGCGACATTATCTGTGGCATTGGATTAGAGCGAATATTCTTTAAATCCGATCAGAAGTGACTACGATTTAGATTTTTCACCTTCATAGCCCTGGGTTTTCATTATTTCTGCAGAACGTTCATTAGATTCGATTTTGTTCATTACAGCTTCTCTCGCTCTAACCCATGTTTCTCGGTTGTTAGTTACAAATTCATGTGACTCACGGTAGTCATCTAATAGGCCATTAATCTCGGGAATCACGTATCGTGCGACCAGGTCCCAGCTTTTAAGAGTGTTTTCCCTGTTTGCCCAGTCGTGGGCAAACCCGATAACACAGCCGAAACCACCAGTGATCGAAATCATTTCCTTAATTTTGGCAATTAAATCGTCAGGGGTGCCAATAACGGCGGTGCTACTTTCTGAGAATGCGATTCCGTCGACCGCATCATCCGGGGATTTGTAAATAGTTCCTTCATCAGGGTTCAATGTGGCTACCGAGTAATCATTATTGTGTCTAAGAAGACCTTCTTTTGCTTGCAACCTAGCTTCTTTCCTAGTTTCAGCTACATGCCAGTTCATTACGATGCGCCAATTTCTTCGGTCAACGCTGTTTCCATGTTTTGCTGCAGATTCTTCAGCAAAACTCCACTGTGTTGGTAACGATCGCATTCCTTCGGCAACCATCGCTCCAATAGATAAAACCCCAGCCTGGTGTTTTCCTGCCAGTGTCATTCCTGAAGGACTGACTTGAGAGGCTACGGCGAATTCCATGTCTTTCTGAAGGGGTTTGAGGTGAAGCTTTGCATCCCTGAGTTTGAACCAATCCGACTCATAACTGAAGCGCTCTTCACCCTCGAATAATTTCCTAATTACTCCCATTGCTTCATCTTGTCTGTCCCTCAAGAGCATGGGATCTAGTCCCAAGGTATGTGCATCTGAAGGTAATGCTCCCGGTCCAGAACCAAAAATCAATCTTCCTCTGGATTGGTGATCGAGTTGGACCAGTCTTTGGGCTACCATAAACGGATGGTGGTACGGGAGAGATATTACCCCAGTACCTAGCTTGATTCTTTGGGTTCGTTCTGCGGCCGCAGCGAGGAATATCTCAGGTGAAGCAATCACCTCCCATCCAGTCGAGTGATGCTCTCCGCACCAAAATTCATCATATCCAAGCTCATCAAGGTGGCTGACGAGTTTAAGATCATTTTGAAGTTGCAAAGTAGGGTTTTCTCCTATCGGGTGGTGTGGAGCCAAAAAAGCTCCAAAACGCATGTGTGCCATATAAATCCTTCCTTACGGCTGTTCCTATTTAGGATTCTGCCGTTTTGGCTTTGCTTTTTAAATTGGTTAGCCCGCTCTCTATGTATCCTTGGAAACTGCACAAGAACATGCGCCCACCGGCGGAAACCCACCTTTCTATGTTGTTATCACCAGCGGTTGAACCAGTAGCATATCCAGCAGCGGCAATTTTCTTCATTGAACTTTCTATGACTTCTTCCACAATTGGGTGACTTGGCTTACCCAGGTACTCTGGCCCCATACTCTGAGAAAGGTCTCCAGGGACAACCATGAAACAATCTACGCCCTTAACAGTTAATATTTCTTGGAGATTTTCGATAGCTACAACATCTTCTATCAAAGCTAGGAGCATTATCTCCTCATTGGCTTTTGTTATATAGTTCTCCACACCTAATCCCTGTCGAGAAGTAAACATTCCTCGGCTTCCTTCCGGGGTATATTTGCCGCCACGTACTAGTCTTTCAGCTTCTTTTTTTGTGTTCACATGTGGCACTACTACCGCTTGTGCACCCCTATCTAAAGCCCTCCCGACCAACCATGGATCGTTATTGTTTACTCTGACCAAAGAAGTCATTCCCCACAGATCACATGCTCTAGTAATATCACTAATTTGTGACCAGGTGGCTTCACCGTGCTCCATTTCCACCCAAATAACATCTACGGTTCCAGTTGAACCCAGAAAATCCACCATATCAGTGTCAGTACATGAAACTGCAATGACAGTTTCCCCATTTTCCAATTTTTGTTTTGCTCTATTTTTTCTTATCTCTATCATTGTTTCTATGGGCCTTTTTTCCTACTTTCTTTGATCGCTAAATAGCTTCAATTTTTTGTAATTCCTCTATTTGTGAATCGGTGTAACCCAATGAAGATAGTATTTCATCATTATGTTCCCCTAATTCAGGAGCGAATCCAGGTGTACTCGGAGTTTCTGAAAATTTCCAGGGAGAGCCATGGATTTTGATGTTCTCGCCGATTTTCGGATGAAAAATTTCCTTTACGTAGCCATTGGCAACTACATTTGGATCGTTGGATGCCTCAAGCATAGTGTTTACAGGGGCTGCTACCATGTCGGCTTCTCTTAGAATGCTTACCCAGTGTTCTCGAGTGTCCTTTGAAAACATGGTTGACAGAGTGTCCAGTATTTCATTTTTATTCTCCTCAGAATCGAAGGCAATCCCTAGGTCGAGTAATCCTTTTTTATCCATCTCATTGTGGAATCCTAGGATTTCAAGAGCTGGAAGCCACTGGCGAGCGTCCAATTGGATTGCCAGGGGTTTTCCGTCGATATCGTTGAAGCATGCTGCAATACCGGCTCTATTCCGACTACCATTTATGCGGGCCCCAGTGATGGGAGCCTGGTTTTTCCACATCGTTGTGGCCATAGTCCAACCCATAAGCCGAAAGGCGCTTCCTACGAGGGAAGTGTCTACCCTTTGACCTTGTCCGGTTTCCCTAGCATGAATCAAGGCGGCTAAAATGCCTCCAAAAGTTAAAATTGCTGTAGTCTCGTCTGCGACTGAGGCCACCCCAGTTCGCATTGGCTTTCCTGGTATTGAGAAGGCCTCTGTTACTCCGGATAGAGCCTGACCAACCGCATCTGTACCTGGCAAATTAGCATCAGGACCTTCCAATCCATAAGCAGATATAGAAGCATAAACCAGTTTGGGGTTAATCTTTCTCAGTTCTTCATATCCGAATCCGTTCCGTTCAGCAGCGCCCGGTCTAAAGTTTTGCCCGAAAACATCGGCCCTTTTGACTAATTCATATAAGATTTGTTTTCCTTCCGGTGCCTTCAAATTAAGAGTGAGGCTTTTTACACCTCTGTTATTAGTTTCGAAAAACGAACTTACACCATTCTTAATTTCGCCTGCACGCCTCGATCCATCCCCGTTTCCGGGTACTTCAACTTTTATAACTTCGGCCCCTAAATCTGCCATTAACATGTAAGGAACTGTGCCTGCCTGTGCAGTAGAACAAGTCACTACCCGTACTCCCGATAAGGCTCCTTCGGCGTTACTCATATGGGTATTTCCCTCCTAATTCCAAGAATTATATTTTTATTCAGCTATAGTTTCTTCGCCTGTTTTGTGGAAATTAATCCATTCCCAATTCAGATTCACACCAACACCAGGGCCTTGAGGGGCATATACATTCCCGTTTTCATCTATGGCGTCAAGGTCATCACTATAATCCAAATATACAGGAGCCTTTGTGGTTGGAACATTCGGATGAACCAGACCAAGTTCATAAAAATTGGTATTTCTTATTGATGACATTATGTGTCTGTGCACTGGGCCAGGGCCGTGGAGTTCCATATCAAGGCCGAATCCTTCCGAGGCATGGGCGATTTTCATGGCCCCAGTAACTCCCCCATCTTCATGAGCCCCAGAGCGTACATAATCCGTAGCATCGGCTACGATGAAATCCACATGTTGTTCAAGTAACCTTATGTGCTCAGTCTGCAATAATGGAGTTTTCACTAATTGTCTCAGCTTTCTATGAGCAAACTGGGATACCCCATTATCCTGGAATGGATCTTCCCACCAGAAAAATTTAGCCTCGTCACAGGCTCTACCAAGTTTTAGCGCATCACCAAAATTCCTTATTTCGCAGGCGGGGTCAATAAGCAGGTCAAGCTTTCCTTCGAATTTGTTTCCAAGGTTTAGAACATTTTCGACTTCTCGAGTGATGTTTTCTCGTGCCAGTCCCCACCCATGCACCTTAAATGCCTGGTAGCCTATTTCCAAACATTCTCGTGCGAAATCTTCGAAATCTTGAGGTGTTGTTAGACCACCATTTTCATCGCCATGCAAGGTGGAAGCGTAAGCTTTTAGTGGCTGCAGTTCGCCTCCTAACAAACGGAACAAAGGCTCCTCATAAAATTTTCCTGCTATATCCCACAGGCAAATATCGATAATTCCCATGCCCAACATTGCCCAATGCCGAGACCCTCTTTTCAAATCGTTATATATCGGTTCACGTGCGAGGGCATTTTTGCCAATGAGATAGGAACCCAATATTTTTATTTCAGCTAAGGTTGGATCGTTAACGTCAGGGTACTCTCCAATTAAACCTTGATCAGTATGAATTCTCACTAGGGATCCCGATTGTTTGGATGTTCCTCCTGGTTCATACACCATGTTAAAGGTGTTGTAGTCTCTACCTACTTCATTCAATGTGTGAGAGTAATGAACAGCTTCTATTTTTGTGATAACAGGTGATTCTTTCATTATTTTACCCTCTTTTCTTTTATTTCTTGCTGTTAACCAACCGGAATTTAGATGTTAGGTTTTTTCCATCCTCCTGAAATTTTTTCAAGTTCTAGGGCTACTGCGAGAGAAACATCTTCTCTCCATGGTCTGGCGACGATTTGCACCCCGATTGGTAAATTATCCTCAGTCTCTCCATACCTGACCACTGTTCCGGGCCATCCAGTCATATTGTAGGCCTGTGTGTATGCAAAGGCGTTTTTATTTTTGTCGCTGAAGGTCTCACCGTGACCACAGGCAGTAAAAGGAGCTGTGGGACTGATTATAGCGTCATAATCCTTCATGAAAAACAACATGTCACTCCGGTACTTATCTAACATCTCTAGGTTAGCTGTGAATTCAGCTGTGGATATAGGGCTGGCGCTGCTTAAACGCTTTTGAAGAAATGGAGATACCTCTTTCGTATTGGCAGAATCAATCAATCGCTTTACCCATGCTCTTCCGTCACCACCATTAAGTGAATTATTGATTTCGGGGGTCATTTGCAATGCCTTTGGACGAGCCTCTTCAACTGTAAGGCCTATATCCTCTAGGGCTTTAGCAGCACTTCTTACAGTATTTTGTATTTCTTGAGACGGCTGGTGAATACCGTTATCTGTATAGAAGGCTACTCTTAGATTTTGAACCCTAACCTTATAAGGGTCTCTTAAAGGCATTCCGATAATGGCAGGGTCTACCCCGTCTGGTCCGCAAAGGATAGGTAAAGTTAGTATCAAGTCTTCCACGTATCGGGCCATAGGTCCATTTTGAGTCAAAGAATCCAATGCTCCCATAGTGTGGTTCACAATGTGGCCCGTTCTTGGTATTCGGCCACTATTGGGTTTTATACCAGTTATTCCACAAAAATGTGAAGGCATTCTTATGCTGCCACCAGTGTCACTTCCTATGTCTAGCGGTGAACCCCCAGAAGCTATAATGGCGGCGGCTCCCCCGCTTGAGCCTCCAGGAATTCTAGTTGGGTTATAAGGGTTGTTGGTGCGTCCATACACTAGATTGTCCGTTTCTCCCGCCAGTGTAAATTCTGGGGTATTTGTTTTACCCAATAGAATGGCCCCCGCTTTTCTTAATCTGGAGGTGACTGTTGCGTCATTTTCCGGTATGAAGTTGACCCGTCCTTTGGTTCCACCAGTCGATATGACCTCTTCAGTATCCAATGAATCTTTAAGTGTCATAGGGACTCCATGCAAGGGGCCAATCTTTTCCTGATTTGAGATTTTCTTGTCTGCAGCTTTTGCTTCAGCGATGGCTCTTTCAGAGCAGATTTGAACGACGGCGTTAAGTACAGGGTTTACGGCCTCGATGCGCTTCAAATGCATCTCTGTAACTTCTAAGCAGGACACATTCTTCTGTTTGATTTCAGTTGCTATGCTGTTTACTGATGCATAAATTAGGTCATTCATTTTATTACTCCTTCCTTTGATATCGCGAATAATATCACTAGCCTCCAATAAGGTATCTCTCCAGTGATATATTTGAGGCATCTCTAAATAGGCGTCTTTTTATGCTTCAGGATCAAAATAAATCAGGTGTGTGGTCCAACCCCAGACTTTGGGCTATTTCAGTAGGTGAAACCCTCGCATGGGCGGGTCTTTTTTATCTCTTTCCTGCTTCTCTGATACGTTGGAAATTGCATTTTGGGTGGAGCGTATCCCAACTTTCTATGGGACTTATGATCGCCTTGATTGTGTCTGCGATTACGGGGATAGGGTCTGGGAAACTAATTGACAAAGGTTTTGGTCGAGAATTGATGTCGGGAGGGGTGGCGCTGGGGGGAGTTTGTCTTTTGTTTATTCCTATGGTCGGATCGCTAGAGGAATTTTATATCCTGTGGGCTGTGGTGGGCATTGCGATGGGGGCCTGCCTCTATGACCCTTGTTTTGCTATTCTTACTAGACATTACTCTTCCAAAGCAAAAGAACCTATTGTGATGGTTACCCTTTTTGCAGGCTTTTCGATAAGCTTCAGTTTCATATTGTCCGCATCGATTTCTAGTGTTTTCAATTGGGAAACTAGTTTTTATGTGTTTGGTTTTCTACTGTGTTTCTTGGCAGCGCCACTCTTCTGGATTGGAATATATGTGGATACAAAGGCAAATCTATCAACAACAGAGGGTTTTTCTGAACCAAAAAGTTCAAACACTTTCTTCCGATCATTAATGAGGAAGCCTATTTTTTGGAGTTTAAGCATTCTGTTCGCCGTTTTCGCTCTAAATCACATAATGTTAATTAGTCAGGTACTTCCTTTGTTTGAAAGTAGGGGAGTTTCCTCTACCTCGGCTATTTTGATGGCTTCTGCAATGGGACCAATGCAAGTTGGGGGGCGCATTGGGTTGCTGGCGATAGAAAAATATCTCAAAAGAGAATTAGAGATTATCGGAGTCGCTTTGTTCAGTTGTGTGTTATTGGTTTGCGCAGGGGTCTTGCTTTACTACTCTGAAATGAACCCTCTCCTTCTTGGATTGTTCGTGGTAGTCCAAGGAGGGTCATTTGGAATAATGAACCTGGTGAAACCAGTCATAACAGCCAGGCTTTTGGGTGAGTCTAATTTCGGATTTATATCGGCAGTTGTGGGTGTTGGCTATATTTGCGGATTTGCTATTGCACCAGGGGTGTCTGGATTTATTTCAGATGCATGGGGAATCGATAGTCTTATTGGCACAACCTTTTTACTGGCCTTAGTAGGATCTGTGATATTTTCAGCATCAGTAGGCATAAAGATTACTCAAAAGTAGGTGCTATTTAAAACTTGCTATGAAATCTGCTAGATGACCGCCGATATCATCTGGGGATATTTCCTGGACGAAATGCCCGCCTTTGACTGTGACTTCTCGTTGATTATTCCACAATCGAACCTTTTCTCTCTGGTTACCAACCAGTATTGACCCGGGGTCCGCATTTATGAAGAGTTTGGGTATGTCACTTTTACTTAGGAATTCGGCATATGATTCAGCTATTGCGACCATATAATCAGGCTCTCCAGCAATAGGTATTTCCCGGGGCCAGGTAAGGGTAGGGCGTCTGTCCTCCCCTGGTATCTTATAGGGTGCCAAATAAATTTCTAAGTCCTCTTCTGAAAGCTTTCCATCTCCTGCAAGTATCCTTTCAACAAATATGTTTTTCTCCAGTATTAGTTCTTCCCCAGCATCGGACCTGAAAGCTCGGAAAATATTCCTTGCCACCTCAGGCCAATCCTGCCAACTTTCTATAGGGCCAGTTATAGCTTCCATGTAGGTGATGCTTTTGACTCTTTTTGGGTTGAGCTGGGTCCAGTAAAACCCGAGAGCTGAGCCCCAGTCATGGATTACAAAATGAACGTTGCTAAGGTCTAAATTTTCAAATAGTTTGTATAGGTATTTGCAGTGCTCTTCGAATTTGTAATTAGCAGGTCCGGTGTTGTCCAATTTATCTGAGTCACCCATCCCTATAAGGTCGGGTGCTATGACCCTTCCTAGATGACCAACATGTGGGATTATATTTCTCCAAAGGTATGAAGACGTTGGATTTCCATGGATAAAAACTATTGGATCTCCTATTCCTTCCTCTATATAGGCCATAGATTTACCATCGATACCCATAAATTTTTTGGGATACTGCTCTCTAAAATAATTACCTGTAGTTATCATTTTTCCTCAGTTTGGAGTTTGGGTTCCCCGTAGATAAATATTGACACCAGTTCCTCGATCTTATCAAAATGCACCTAAACATTCTTTCTTCCCCCTTAGGTATAATCGCGTTTATATTCACTAACAGGAGAAAACTATGAATACAAGCAACCTTGAAATTGGTCAGTCAGGACGTATCGATGTGCAGATTACTACTGAAATGACTACTAATAGAACTGGGAATAAGGGTGATGATGTACTGTCTACTCCGGCAATGTTGGGTCTGATGGAGGGTGCATGCATCAAGCAATCAGATCATCTCTTAGATGAAGATACCTCCACTGTGGGTTACGCGGTTGATGCTCTTCGGCATGTTGCACGGACAGACGTTGGAGAAACGGTAGAAATATGCACATCCTTAACTGAAATTGATAGAGAAAAGGGTCGCCTTACTTATGATATTCAGGTAAGCCACAATGGTAATACTGTAGGCAAAGCGGTTCATAAGAGGGCGATAATTTCTAAAGGGTAAAAGCCCTCGAGGATTTCCAGGTTTGGCAAAATTAACCGTCGAATTTTCTAAAAGGAGAACTAGGCATGAAAGGGCTGTTTTTTATTGGAGATTCTGTCGTAGTGGCTAAGAATATCGAAAAACCGGCACCCGGCATCGGAGAAGTTCTTCTACAAATGAAAGCCTCAGGTGTGTGTGGAAGTGATTTAAAAAATTTTAGAGCTCCCAAATTAGAAAAACCAAAAATATCAGAATTGAAAGTTCCCGGTCATGAACCTGTTGGTGTAGTAGCAGAACTCGGTCCTAATGTAGATGGGCTGTCAATTGGAGACAAGGTCATGATGCATCATTACACAGGTTGTTTGAAGTGCTCTATGTGTCTTATTGGATATACTCAAATGTGCTTAGTTGACCATGAAGTTTATGGGTCGACAGCACATGGTGGGCACCAGGAATATATGGTCGTTCCCGCTTATACGTGCATTCCTATGCCAGAAGGTCTTGATTTTATTTCTGCGGCAGCCTGTTCATGTGGCACTGGCACTGCCTTTCATGCGGTGAAAAGGTTGGACCCTACAGGACTAGATACGGTCGCTATATTCGGGCAAGGACCTGTTGGTCTTTCAGCAACCATGTTCGCAGCTCAGCTAGGTGCGAGGGTAATAGCAGTCGATATATCTTCATACAGGTTGGACCTTGCGAAAGAATTGGGTGCCAGCGAAGTGATAGATTCCTCTTCGGACAATGCGGAACAGGTGATTAGAGAACTTACCAACGGCGAAGGTGCTGAATGCACATTGGACGCTACTGGCATACCAGAGGTTCGTATACAAGCCGTTAATAGTGCTAAATATTGGGGAAAAGTGTGTTTTGTAGGGGAAGGAAATACCACTACTTTCGATGTGAGTGCTCAAATAATTCATAAGCAATTAACAATATTGGGCTCTTGGACGTTTAGCCAGGCCGGTCTGGCTGAGGTCGCAAATTTTGTTTTGCAGAGGAATTCCCCCATGGATAAATTAATTACCCACACATACGGTCTTGATGAGGCCCAAAACGCTTACGACACTTTTATTTCTGGTGAAACCGGTAAAGTTATTTTGACAATGGAATAAATTAGCAAACGAATAACTTGAATCAAAGAGGTTTTCAATCTTCGACTCCCCGAGTTAATGTCGGATCCAATTTGTCTATTATGAAAGCCCTGTTAAGGGAAATGTGAATCGATCATTTGTATAATCCTTGGTCTAAGGACTTTTGCAGTTCAGAAGTAGTTTCTGCCATTAAATTTTTACGGAACCCCATTTTTTCCTCGGTGCTTTACAGTAGATTTAACCATAGACTTCTTCTAATCTTTTTGGTGTGGGTAATTTAAAACGTTGCTATTGGATTTACTGGAGAACCTGTACCTCCTTTTACTACCAGTGGCGCGATAGTAAAATAGAATTTGTATCTGTTTAGCTCTTCACAAGTTTTTGCTAATCTGTCAAAATCTGTGTTATCGAGAATCGGCATTCCCATGTGGGGAATGATAACTTCGTGGACTGCGATTCTCGCTGGATATTCGTAATCTCGGTGACCTGATTCCTGAAGGTCCCACCCTAGCAATGAGGCGTTTGTATCATATAGATATTCAATTATTGAAGGTGCATTACCAGGAGTGTTGGGAGGGAATGTCATTTCTAGGTCCGGATGTGCTTCCCAAAATGCCCCATACCCTGATCTTATAAGAACTGCGTCACCTGGTTGCGGTGTTATGCCTTGGCTTTCTGCCCAATCTTCCAGCTCCCAGCCCTCCACGGGATTTTCCAACTCAACAAAGTCAGCACCCCTGAATTTCGGGATATCATAAAGTACGCCTCTGGTAACTATGCCATCTCGCCAGTTTTCTATGGAATGAGTTGTAGCCCCAGAATTCGTGATCAAAGCAGGGTCTTTATCGTTATATAAACGCCCACCCTCATCTACACTTTTGGTAAAAAAATGGCAGAGTGCGTCAATATGGGTGTTCACAAAGCCGTGGTAGGAGACACCGATGTAATCTCCGGAACCTCGTTCGTGGACTGACATATTATGATCAGCTGGTCTGGGATTTCTATGACTGTCAGGAATAACGGAGTGTGTCGCTAGGGGATTTGCGCAGGAAACGGTTCGTCCTGTATTGATAAGACCGGCTGCTTCTTTTACTAAATTGGGAGTAATGTGATTAAGAGTTCCAAACTGGTCATTATCACCCCACCTGCCCCAGTTACTAAATCGGGTTTTGTAATCTAAATATTCCTGCACAGTCGTTGGTGTTCTGTTTTTGAGTCCCATAGTTTCTCACTTTATCTAAAATTCATTTTGTAGCTTGAAATATATAAATTTAGGTAGTTAGCTATTACCTTTGAAGCCGTAAAATCCGTTACTGTTAATTTGGTCAGGCCTTGCTATCTAATGTAGTGGACACTGCTGAATGATTCCATGGAACGATCCATTTGTCTTTAATTTCCATTCCAAATCCAGGAGCGTTTGAAGGTTTGACATAACCATCCTTCGGCATTGGCATTCCAGGTATCGGGCAAACCTCTTCAAGTGGTATTCCAGGATCAGAACCCATCCAAAACTCAGCCATCGGTGATTCCGGCATGGAAATAGCAAAATGTTGTCCCCATGGTGAAGCGGCTGCAGCATGGGGGATAGTAATTAACCCTGCTGCTTCCCCAATGGCATATATCTTGAGGGCTTCTGTTAATCCTCCACACCACTTTAAATCTGGTTGAAGTACATCGACCGCCCTGTTTTCTACCAATTGTCTAAACGTCCATCTGCCATGGTGGTCTTCTCCTGTCGCTAGCGGAACCCAATTGATTGCCTTTCGAAGCTCAATGTGACCTTCTAGATCCGTCGGTATCAGAGGTTCTTCCAGCCATCTCAATCCATATGGTCTTAGACGCTCAGCCATTCTTATAGCAAATTCCACATTAAAAGACATGACAGGGTTATACATCAATTCAGCGCTGTCACCCACGGTTTCTCTGGCAGAAGCGATCTTTTCCTCTACTAAATTAAGTCCTTCTATTCCCATGTCATAGTGTGCGGGATTTGAGACTTTATAATGCTTGAATCCCAGCTCGATTGACCAATCGAGATCGTCTGAAGTCACATAGCAAAGTGATTTTTCTCGGCATGGACCACCTAGCAGACTGTAGACCGGTTGCTCCAGGAGCTTTCCTTTCAAATCCCAAAGGGCAAGGTCGATTCCAGATTGGGCTACAGTGGCTATCCCCCCTGCGCCAAATCTCTGAGTAGATCTCCACATCAGGTCATTCAGAAACTCTAAGGCGAAACAATCCCTACCTTCAAGTAAGGGCGCGAAATGATAATCAACTATCGACGCTGTTATTTCTCCGAAGCTAGTTTGCCCGAGTCCCCAGGTTCCGTCTTCAGCGATAACCTGGACCCAAATACTTTCGTTGGTATTTGCCCCGGGCATCTTGCCATGAGCGGTTGTGAATTCTGGGTATTTATTTATCGGAAGAGCTCTGGAGGATGTATTGTTCCAGTTTGGTCGTCTGGGCTTGGATATAGGGGGAGATTTAGGTATATCTACATGGACGGCTCTAATCTTTTTAATATTCATCGAATACTCCACAGTCACGATCTAGATTGGGTACTTTCTGATCCAACACTAGTTTGTCTAATCTTCGTTTTCTGCATGATACATGCCTATACGGCCAGATTCACAAACGAGTCTATATTTCCCTGAGGTTTTTAAAGGTCACGAAGGTGACTATTGCCAATAGAATCAAGGCTCCCCCATGCAATGACAAGGCAGTGGTTACTCCCAATATGGAAGCTAGAGCTCCGATTTCTAAGTTTCCTAAAGGACCAGTCCCGACTGCTGTTGTCCAAGCCCCCATAGCCCTACCTCTTAAATCATTTGGGACCAATCTTTGTAGCAAGGTTTGGGAAAATAAATCAGAGAGAGCCATCATTCCACTCATTAAAACTATTGCCAAAATAGCTATATGAACTGAAGGTGCCAAACCTAGAAGTAGAAGGGCTACACCAAACACATGCAAGACAACTATAAATCGAAGCCCATGCCGACCACCCTGCCCAAACATCGAAATGAGGATGATTGCTATTATGCCTCCAGCCGAACTGAACGCGTGCAAAACCCCTAAGCCTTCAGGGCCCATGTCCCAGATATCGCGGGCGATGCTGGGCATTAAAGCGTGTGAGGTAAACCCAAGTAATTCTACAGACATTACTATCAAGACCAAGGCAGATAGAATACGGTTGCGTTTTAATTCTTCCCAGAATTCAGAAAATCCATTTGCCAGACCACCTCTCCTTGAGGGGGCTGAATTTCCGGGTGATTTGATTAAGCCCAAGAAGAGAAAGGCACACCCACAACCGACAGATATTGCAAAATATCCAGCACCGGCTCCCCATTCTCCAAGAGCAAAACCGACTACTAGGGCCCCAACCATTCCTCCACTACGTATTGCTAGGCTGAGATAAGACATGCCTAATAATCCATTTTCTTGGCCCACCAAGTCAAAAACAAAACTTCGGCTGACGGTATTCAGTATCATATGGATAGTTCCACCAATTGCAGGAATTAACAATAAATGCCATAACTCTGCTTTGCCGGATGCCAATAAAAGACCCATCAGGAATGCCACTAGTGCAGCTGTTGCCATGAGTACCCGTATGAGTGTTCTTCTGTCTATGAGGTCTGAAATAGTACCAGCTGTTATCCCTAGAAAGAATGCAGGTGCATGTCGGATGCCCATGGCTAAACCCACCATGAATGGAGAGTCGGTTAGTTCCAGAATCACCCAACCTAGGATGACGTTTTCGCCACGGGTAACGCTTTCAAAGAAAGTTGAGAAAGCCAATAACCTGAAGTCTCGTAACTTCATTACGGGGGACTGTATTATCTTGTTTATCAAATCAGTTATGGACTATGGACAAATTATCTCCCAAATGAGTTTTGTCCAGCCGTTGTACCTCCATCTACCATGTAGACTCCACCATTGCAGAAGCTGCTTTCATCACTGGCTAGAAACATCATTAGCTTACCGACTTCCTCCGGTTCCCCATATCGCCTCAGTGGATTACCTGCAGCAACAGCTTTCTGCGCCTCTTCGACTGTACTGAAGCCCTGTTTTCCTTCAGAGACTCTCTGTTCTTCTATTGATCTCATCATCCGGGTTTGAATTGGAGCCGGATTAACTGTGTTCACGCGAATACCCATGGAAGAGCCTTCCATTGCTGCGGTCCGCATCAGCCCGATTACTGCGTGTTTACTAGCAGAGTAGGGTGCCATCCCTGCCGATCCTCTAACCCCGGCAGTAGATGATGTGATTACAATACTCCCACCTCCTCTTTCACGCATCACTGGCATAACATACTTTAAACCTAGCCATACCCCTCTAACGTTTACTGATATTACCTTGTCAAACATATCGACGGGAGTATCAACTATCGAGTTCACTTCTCCTTCTATTCCAGCGTTTGCGATAAATACGTCAATGCCACCGTGACGTTCAACAGTAGCATTTACGAACTGTTGTACTTGAACCGGGTCCGTTGTATCACCGGCAACATAGCTTACATTTTCATCTCCGATGTCCTGGACCACACCCTTCAGAGCAGATTCGTTTAGGTCGACCAAAACTACATGAGCGCCCTCTTCTGCGAAAAGTTTTGCTGCTGCTCGGCCAATACCTCCAGCACCGCCTGTTATCACTGCTACTTTACCAGCGAGCCTTGCCATAACGTACCTCTATCTCAATTTGCGTTTTTGTAACTAATTTAACGGAAGACTAAATTCTGTGGATAATTCTATTATTGGTCTGGAATCCACTCACTGTGAGCTCGCTCACAGCATCCCTGTTTTTCTTATGATCAGGATTTGTGTTTATCGTTGAGATAGTCTCTGCGAGTTCTTCTAGGGTTTCTAAAGGAGTGGTGAGTCTTACGATATCTAAGTCAGATGCTAAAGGTCGAGTCACCATTGGTTTTTTTTCAAATTTATCTCTCCATTGAAGTAATGCCTCAATCAAAAGTTGGGATTGCCCTCTTTTGGCCTTCATATATCTGCGGTTGATGTATTGTGCTTTTTCTAATGAAATATTTTCCGAAGCGGCGAGTATAACCAGTACTTGATACGTGACTTTGCTACATAGTTCCTCAAGGGCCATTAGTCTTGCTTGGCCTTCGGGAGAGTTTGATACCGCCGTTTCAATCTCAGTTATTTCACTTAGTGTCAAACCCGTAATAGCGGTTGTAACGTCTCGGGTTTGAAGGTGGGAGGATGCGCTAGTAGCGGTCACAATTCCGGATTTGCCGGTGGCCTCCAAAGATTTTTTTACCCCTTCTGCTAGTATGAACTCTTTACCAGGTAACGCCACTCTTCTGATTTCTATCAACGCGTTAGTCATGCAATCCCCCAAATAGAATCTGTTGTATTAGATTGTGATTGTAATAAATAGAAACTATTTACTACAAATTTTATTCACGTTCGCACATTCAGGGGTTAATTTGCCATTGATGCTATATTTTCGGGTAGGGTAAGAATAGACTTGGAACTGCTGTGAGGTCATTGTCTAGTCTGAAAGAGGTTATTCATGAGTGATAATCAGATTCTTATACATAATGCTGCCTACATCATTACCATGGATTATGAAAGGCGAATTATCAAGAATGGGAGCATTCTGATTGAAAATGATCGGATTGCAGCGTTAGGTAAGATGTTGGACTTATCGCAACTTAACGTGGATAAGGTAATTAATGCTCAGGATATGGTAATTACTCCAGGGTTTGTTAATGGGCACTGCCATATAAGTTACGCACATGCTACACGTGGGATATTTCCAGATGATCTAGGAAACGACTATCTTGTCAATGTGTTTCGTCTTCAAGATTCGATGTCCCCAAAAGAAGAGTTTTTGACCTCTTTATTAGCTATAACTGAGCTTCTAAGTTATGGCACAACTACTATAATGGACCCTGGTAGTACTAAACACGTCGATTTATGTATGGAAGCGTACGAGCAATCTGGAGTTAGACTTATCACTGGGATTCAAGTCACTGATCGGGATAACCCATACCGAATGACTGTCTATTCCCATGATGAGGCATTACAGACAACGGAATCTTTTATCACGCAATATAACGGTAGACTGGAAGGGAAAGTACACGCTTGGGCAATGCCTTTTTCACCTGAATATGTTGGTGGGCCCTTACTAAAGGATTTAAAACTTCTATCAGATCAATTAGAAGTTGGCAGCACCCTCCATATTAACAACGCGGGTAGGTTCAAATCTGACGGGTCTAAGGAATCGCCTATACTCGCATTAGAGGAATACGGATTCGTTGGCTCAAACGTAACTTTGGCGCATTGTGTAGGTTTGTCGGATAAGGAAATCGCTTCTCTGGCTTCCACGGGTACTGCTGTAATCACTTGTCCTACCAACGTGGTGAAAAACGGAGGCGGTTATGGTAAAAATTTCCCTCTATCTGACCTGTTGGAAGCTAATGTGCGAGTTGGACTAGGTACAGATGCCGGAAATAATTCCAATCTTCTAGAGACCAACCGGTCAATGTATTTGGCCGCAGTACTTATAAAGGATGCCACCGGAGATGCAACTCAAATACCGCCTGAAAAAGCTTTGGAACTGGCGACTATAGATGGCGCAAAAGCGTTGGGTTTAGGTTCCGAAATTGGGTCCTTGGAAGTGGGGAAAAAGGCCGACATAGTTATGTACGACACACTCCGCCCCGAGTGGCGGTCCCTTTTTAACCCCGTAAATAGTCTCGTCTACAGTGCAGATGGCAGAAGTGTGAAAACTGTCATAGTAGATGGACATGTGGTTATAGAAGATTACGTTCCCAATTTTGTCGATACTGAAAAGCTAATACGAGAGGTGCAGGATATTGGAACGGATATAATGAAGCGGAATGAAGTGTCGTTCCCTCAAAAATGGCCGATAGTTTAGCTGATATTAGGTCCTTTAGTAACTTCCGTATTTATACGGGGGATCCTCTGGTGTTTGATCTTTAATCCACTCAGGTCGTAAATTCCCAATAATGGCCTCAACTTCAGACAGCTCGCTGGAAGTAAGTTTCCACGTTGAAGCCTTGGCTGCATTTTCGACTTGAGCGAGTGATTTCATACCCACTATAGCTGAGGTTACCGCAGAGTTGGCTAAGACCCATGCAATTGCCAACTGTATTAGGTCCCTGCCGTGGCTTTTAGTCCATTCTTCTAATTGTTGGGTTACTCCATAAATAGTTTGAAACAGAGCCCCCTGGAAGAAATTGAACAATCTTCTTTCATCATCGTTGGCGAATAAATGACCGGGTTTGTAGCTGCCGCCCAGCAGACCTTTAGCCAATACTGAATGAGGAATAATGCCTATTTCATTTTGCCTGCAGAATTCCAAAGTTGGGTCTTCCTGTTGGAAAAGTAAGTTGTATCGAGGCTGGGAGCTGATAATTGTTCCAAATTCCATAGCTTCCTGCGT
>DTSF01000227.1:606-2484 GCA_012965485.1 Dehalococcoidia bacterium | reverse complement strand
AGGCTACAAAGATCCACTGACCGAGAAACTCGAATAAATGAAATTCTTGAGACGCTAGATTAGCTAATTAGAAACTTGATTTGGCACTAAGCTGCCAGGCCGCAGCACCGCTTGTATTTTTTGCCACTTCCACATGGGCATTGTTCGTTTCTCCCAACTTTTGCACCAACAGAACGTTTAGATGACCTATTGGAATCATTAATTTTAAAAACAGGTTTACTTTGATTGACTATTTTGGGACTTGAACGGGTTTGAGTACCTAATTCAGGATCTATGGGAGTCCCTGTTTTAAATATGGTGTGAACCACATCATCTATTATTTTAGACTGCAAATTTTGGAACAGTTCATGGCCTTCTTTCTTGTACATAACTAGCGGATCTCGCTGTCCGACAGCTTGCAGGCTAATACCCTGACGGAGATTCTCCATGGCAGTAAGATGCTGTACCCAGTTTGCATCAATCGTTCTAAGCATGATGTATCTTTCAATGGATCTTGCGTTATCATCTCCAAGTACCGCTTCAAAACTATTGTATGTTTTTTCTATCTGATCTCTTACCTGATCAGAGTAGTTTTTTTGCCCAGAAACAAAGACATATTCCGAATCAATCAAGTCGCCTGAAAGTGGAATTATCCTCTGTACGTTCGTTGTTACACCTTGAATATCCCAATTTTCTGTCGCTGCACTCGACATACCGTCTGCGATTGTCGCCTCACATTCTTCTTCAATCATTCGTTGTATCTTAGGCCGTAGTTCTACACCGTCCAAAACAGCGTCTCTCTGTTCATAAATGACATCTCTGTGCGAGTTAACTACATCGTCATATTCGACTAAATTCTTACGCATATCAAAATGGAACGACTCGACTTTAACTTGAGCACCTTCAATAGATCTGGAAATCATCTTATTCTCAATTGGGGTTTCCTCATCCATCCCTGCCCAATCCATAATCGTCTGAATCCTATCGCCACCAAATCTTCTGACTAAATCATCATCCAAGGCACAGAAAAATCTGGTCTCTCCTGGATCGCCTTGTCGCCCAGATCTACCTCTCAATTGATTATCTATTCTTCTAGCTTCGTGTCTTTCTGTACCAATTATGTAAAGGCCACCGGCACTCAGTACGTGGGCATGATCTTTTCCCCATTGGTCTACATCCTCCGAATCCGAATCCATCGCACCCCCAAGAACTATATCTGTTCCCCGGCCTGCCATATTTGTAGCAACTGTTACAGCCCCAGGCCGGCCGGCTTGGGCGACAATCGTTGCCTCTCTATCATGCTGTTTGGCATTTAGTACCTGGTGCTTAACTCCTTGTTTTTTTAACAAAGAGCTCAGAACTTCTGACCTATCTATGTCAGTGGTGCCTACTAATATAGGCTGGCCTTTCTCGACTCTAGATTTGATCTCCTTTACTACCGCGTTATATTTGGCAGTTTGGTCTCGATATATCAAATCCCCGTGGTCGGTTCTCATAACTGGTTTATTAGTAGGGACGCTGAGAACCTCCAGCTTATAGATCTTCCAGAATTCCTCTGCCTCCGTCGCTGCCGTACCCGTCATACCAGATAGCTTTGTATACAACCTAAAGTAGTTTTGAAGGGTAATCGTGGCATAAGTCACAGATTCCCTTTGCACAGCGATATTTTCCTTCGCTTCAAGGGCTTGATGAAGCCCATCAGAATACCTTCTACCTTCCATCAACCGCCCAGTGAATTCATCCACAATCACAACTTTCCCATCTTTCACCACGTATTCCCTATCTTTTTTGTAAATAACTTCGGCCCGAACAGCATTTTCTACAAAATGAGCTTGTCCGAAATTTTCAGCGTCGTATAGATTGTCAACTTTTAGAAATTTTTCGATCTTCGCTATGCCG
>DTSF01000227.1:0-596 GCA_012965485.1 Dehalococcoidia bacterium | reverse complement strand
CCCTTGAAGCGAAGGAAAATATCGCTGTGCAAAGGGAATCTGTGACTTATGCCACTTTGCGTTAAAGAGACTGATCGGTGCTTTTCATCTACCGAATAATCTCCCTCTTCTCTTAGACTAGGGACGATCTTGGCATATATGGAGTATTCACTAGGATTTTGTTGAGACGGGCCACTTATTATCAAAGGTGTCCTAGCTTCATCAACCAGAATATTATCAACTTCATCCACTATGGCGAAGGCTCGTCCTCTTTGAACTCTTCTCTCAGCAATATCCACCATATTGTCTCTTAGATAATCAAATCCAAAATCATTGTTTGTCCCATAAGTTATATCTGCCCCGTAAGCCTCTTGTCGGGTAATCCTCTTTTCTTTAACAGTATTCCCATCGAAGTCATGAGGATGAAATAAGGAAGCATAATCATGCTGTAAAGCAGAGACGGAAACTCCCAATGAGTTGTAGATCACTCCCATCCACTCCGCATCTCTTTTAGCCAAGTAATCATTTACTGTGACAACATGGACACCTTGGTTTGATAGTGAATTGAGAAATGCAGGCAAGGTTGCAACCAAGGTTTTTCCTTCACCAGTCCGCAT
>DTSF01000226.1 GCA_012965485.1 Dehalococcoidia bacterium | reverse complement strand
AGACGAGAATCTAAGTAATGCCCTGGTTTGTGACCTACTCATCCGACTCCTCGAGGTAGGTGCGAAAATTCATTCCTTGGAAAAAAAAACCGCCAGTTTGAAAACTGTGAATAATGAACAACTCTGCGAGCACTTTACACCCGAACATTATCGGCAACCATTACGGAGTTTTGAGGATAAGTACTGGCCTCGCTTAACTCCAATACCGCTGAAAGAGTTCAGTGCAAAGAATGAAACAAACAATAGAAGCATAGAATCACCATCTAAGTTAACCAAGTTTCAGTTAGTGCTTGGGGTAATATCCTCCGAGCCTGTTCAGCTGGCCCGATTTCTAAAAGGCCTCACGCTGATTGTGGGTCATGAGGCATTGTCTACAATTACCATTCTAATTGTTGCTAACCGTGGACTTGAAAAAGCAGTTCGATCAACCATTAGTGAGAATCTCCCAAATGGTATTAGGTATAAGCTAATATCTGACAAAGATTACCTCCCCAATGCTACATTAGGTGCATTTGGTCCATGCCCTCAAACCAATGAAGGAATGCTTGATATCGTAAATACTCGCACTATCCTTCAGAAATACCTCTCAGCTGTGATGGAGCAAAATCCCGGTTCAATCGGATGGATAATTGATGAAGATATGACCATCACTCCACGTACATCGTCATTCCTTGCTTGGTTGCCAGAGTTTCAACGAGCGGGAATAGACGTCTTATTGGGAACTTACGAGGGCGATTCACCTAATCCCGGTCCGAATGGTCTGCGCGTGCAATTGGTAGACCTTCTCCACAACCTCGAACGATTGCATAATTCTGGAATAGGAGGAAGGACAGGTTTAGAAGAAGAAAACAAAGCTCTTCGTAAGGCTTTTCCAGACTATTATTATGACCTGTCTCGAAAGCACAAGGGCCATCTGGAGACACCTTTCTGGATCAATCTAAACGAGTTAGGCAAGACAACTGACGAGGTGCGAAAAAATCTCATTAACATTAGCTCAGCCATCTTGAAGGGGGTATGCTTTACACGTCCATTGATAAGTAATATACCTAATCAACCACTTGACGGGAGCTTTGCATCCTGTAACAGAGGTGGAAATACGGTGGTCTTCAATTGGAGAGCATTAGCCCAGAGTCCTAACTTGGCGATTCATGTTGATTACATCACAGGACGTAGGTCTGACATGATTTGGGCGATCATTAGCAGGTATAGAAATGACATGAACATTCAGCGAGTTAATTTTCCAATTCTTCATAGCAGAGCGTATTCACCAAAAAATGAACTCGTAAGATCAAAGGTTGTCGGTGAGATATTTGGCTCAGCAATTTTTGCAGGCCTAGATGCTTTCCTTCAGAACATGTCACAACGCTCTTTTTCATTTAAACCTGATGAAATGGAAGAGATAGCGTCGTTAACCTTGCGCTTCAGAAATCAAAGGCTATTTCTGCTTCGAGAGAACTGGTACCGAATTCAAGGACTTATCGATGCTCTAGAGAAACATAATGTGGATGGTGAACTGAATAATTTATTGATGCCATTACGGAAATGGGTTACTCAAGAAAACTGGACCGCTCTTGAAAATGAATGCTCAAATTTGACTCGTGAGCACATTTTTCGATTTCTCAACTCAATGGAAAGCTCTATAACTTCCTATGAAACGACCCGCCTACTCCCGGGATGGGAGGTGGCAGGACAATGAAACAAATTCCGTCTCTTGAAAATTGGTGTGAGCTGCCAACCCAATTTGGGCTGTTCCGTATGTATGACTCAGGTCAAAGTGGTCTCCGGATTGTCACTAACGGTGATATCCGGATGTTGCCGGTACCGACATTAGTTCGAATTCACTCATCTTGTACAGCCTCGGAATTGTTTAGCTCTCTCGACTGTGACTGCACTGACCAACTTCGACAATCAATGCGCCTCATTGCTGATGCAGGTCATGGAATTATCATCCATCTTCGACAAGAAGGAAGAGGACATGGCATTTCCAAGAAAATTGAGGTCGCTCGGCTAATGCAGACTCAGCAATTTGATACTGTCGAGGCATTCGATGTCCTGAACCTCGAACACGATCCGCGCCAATACCCACAAGTCATTGAAATTCTGAAAACTCTCAATATATCCGAAATACATTTGATTACAAACAACCCCCGAAAAATTCAATACCTTAGTGAGGCTGGAATCACTGTTACCAAACGAATTAGCCTAAAACCCATTATTCGAGAGGAGAACTACAATTATCTGCTATCAAAGAAAATGAGGCTTGGTCATGAAATCGACCTACCGGAATAATCTGGTCGGGTTTGATTTTGACCTATGGTCCTCATGTGATAGTGGTGGTTACCGGTACCACAGGAGATTGATATGAGAAAGTGGCTCCTCACACTAGGCGACTTCGAGTCCGAGATTGGCACAATTGCTTTAGCTAAATGGGATGGTGATTCTCTCGTTGTGGAGCGTTTAAAAGATTATCAATTTCCCTCAGATCGTAGTGTCTACG
>DTSF01000225.1 GCA_012965485.1 Dehalococcoidia bacterium | reverse complement strand
GAGGCTGGTTTTTCTAATCTAACATTCCCAAATCTCTAAATATGAGTTGAGTCCCTTCCAAATCGGATAGGTCTTCTATCGTCAAATCTGGTTTATTGAGATCAGCTAACGGAGTAAGCAACATGTGAGTTTTGACTCCCTCGACAACTGGATATTCATATATTTGCCCGGTGAAATATTGCTGAGCTACCTTTGAGGTCATAAAAGTAAGAAATTTTTCGGCGTTGACACGATTTTTTCCTGTATCGACTATTCCTGCTCCGGCCACCATTACCAAACTGCCGGGACCACCATCGCTCAAATAAAGATTCCGGGCGTTAAATGTGTCGCCTTGTTCTGAAATGAAACGGTGCAAGTAATAGTGATTAACCAGCCCTATGCTTATTTCCTCAGCAGCTGCTGCTGCCACCTGGGGAGTGTTCTTCGGATAAGCAATGGGTTCATTGGCTAACATATCCGTCAACCATTGCCTTGTCTTTGCTTCTCCCCAGCTGGCTCTCATCCCAGTAATCATCGTCTGGAAGGAGCTATTTGTAGGAGCCCACCCCAGTTTACCTTTCCATTTGGGCTCTGTTAAATCATCAAGCGACGTCGGTAAATCAGCAGATTCAATTGTAGCCGTATGGACCAAGGTCCTGGCCCGACCAGATATACCAACCCATTTACCGTCCTTTGGCTTCGCCCAAGCAGCAACCCGGTCAGTTATGCTACCGGGAAGCTCAATGAGACGGCCTTCCTTGGCTAAAAGCCCCAGACCCCCTGGGTCCTGTGCGAAATATACATCAGCAGGGCTATTGGGGCCCTCTTCAAGAATCATGGTAGCAACCGGAAATGTTTTGCCATATTTGACCTTTACGTCTATTCCAGTGACTTCTTCAAACTGTTCGACTATGTTCCCAACAAGGCTCTCAGACCTTCCGGAATAGAGGACTAATTCTCCAGGGTCAATATCCTTTACTGTAGTTTCAACCATAGGGACTTCTATAATTTTTACGATTCCTCTCTCGGCAACTACCTCTACAGGGACTACTTTCACCACTCCTGCAGTGCAAGCAGTAAGGATTGCCGCGAAAGCTGCTATGGACAGCGCCATTGCAACAACGATTCTATTCATAATTACTATTTACTTCCTATCTATTCTATTGACCCATGACATTATTTAGCTGTTTACAACACTAATTGATGAACAATGTCTAGTCATTATATATAATTCGTATACCTACTTTAGGATGATAAGTATGTACTAAGTATATTATTAGTATGCACAATTAAATGATTTAAGCACTGTGAAATAACGATGTCGATAATTGGGGTCGCATATCTAGTATTGGTATTTTAAATACTGTCTTTTAGCTAATTGGAGATATGTATGGAAGAGTTAAATAGGAGGTGTATCATTCTGCTAAATTTGGTGAAGGATAGAATCGTAGTCTGGAACCATTCTTTGATGCTCTCCTATCCAACTGTAAATAATTATTCCGTTTTCATCTGAAATGAACACTGCACGGTTTACGCCCTTATAACCTACCCATTCCTGACAGACCTATAAATGACACACCAAGGGCATCAATGCAATCCGGGTTGTAGTCACTTATTCAGGCGAACTCAATGTTATTTTGGGATGCACATTTTCAAAGCAAAAGGTGAATAACATGAAACTCCAATTACTTTAACGTTAGCCCTATTGAATTTATCTATAAAACTATCAAGTTGACATAACTCTTTAGTGCATACGTCAGTGAAAACTCCTAGGAGGAGTGCACAAGGTGTTTTAGCCACAATAAATTCCCGTGAATCTCCCCTTTTTTGGTTAGTGTCATAGAAAGAAAATTCGGGGATTTCTTCTCCAATGACAGGTAGCATAACCAATCATATACTTTCTTAATTGTATGGATTTGACGAAATTATATGGCGTTGTAGTACCAAAGAATATAAATATTAGTCGATGTACATATAATGCCGGTCGCTACTACCAAACCCAAAGGAACTATGCTATGAAATTGATTTCGTTTGGTCATTGTTAAAGAATGATAAATGAATAAAAAAATAGACAGGAAGCTAAAAACCCATAATAGATTTGCCGTCCAAAGCAATATTTCAGGATTTGAATTGAATAAGGAATGATTATCAACGATATTGTTTCTATAATAAAAACTTGCATGAAAAAAGATCGAAGACGAAATAAATGGCAGGCACCCAAGTAGTCCTTTGGTTATTGATTTATCTTTTACAACTTCGGGCGGAATATTTATCTTATTCTCCTCATCCCTCAATCTTTTGTTTTGTTGTTGTTTCATAATATTTTGATTATCGGGTACATCTATCGTTCTTGTAAGTGTGTGATAACGTTTAACAAGAATCATAAGCATACGTGGTAAGATCATCGAAAATTTGAACTACATCATCCTATCAGCCATATGGGCATTCGCATGTTACTTCATAGGCACCATTTCCGTCGGAGAACTGATATCAAAATTAAAAAATGTCGATATCCGTTCTGTAGGAACAGGTAATCCTGGGGCCTCAAACATTTATGCAGAGATCGGACCAATATATGGAATCTCGGTTTTTTTTATTGATATAGCCAAAGGTTTATTAATCACTCTCCCTGTGATCCTTTCAAGTTACCCAACGTGGATTGCAACCATCGGAATCATCTTTTTCCTTATAGGCCATATGATTATAAAACCATGGGGAAGACCAGGTGGAATCGGGATGGCCACCACTATGGGAGCCGGAATTGCTCTTCTTCCACTCGGTGCTTTGATAGCAGCTTTACCTTCTTTTTTGATATTAATAATTACAAGAAGACCAGCCTATGCCGGTGTTTTCGCCTTTGTATCCACAATAATTGCGGGATGGCTAATACATTTCGATTTGATTGCCACAACTACTGTAATTATCTTGGCTGGAGCTGTGTTAGTTAAATTTCAATTCCAATACAGATGGTTAGACCCAAGTTAAGAGGAGAGGAAAAAAATTCAAAAGCCTCTTCGGAGCCTACCTCCAATTTTACAGAGGTCTCAATTTTGTATTGAGCCCGAGATAGTTGAGGCAAATTTTTAGCTAAATCATCAGAGTATATTTCCCGAGTATCTATTCTGGTGATTTGACCCCTTTAGGAGAACATTCCTCATTCAAAGCATGTACTAAATCTTCATGGATAAACTGAAATTCCTTCCCCTGCAGGAGACTTGGATAAGCTTTTTGGCTACTCGTTAATACTTTTTCTCCCTCTCCAAAAACAAGCCTAAGACATAACGTGGGTAATCCAACGAGGATCTTGGCACCCAGAATAGGAGCCAAGGATTTTGCAAAACTTTTACCAGTCACTGGCTTAGGTGAAGTGCAATTTATCGGACCAGATATGCTTTCATCATTTATACCAAGATCTATAATCCTTAAAAGATCTAAATAATGAATCCATGGAACCCATTGATTACCATTACCAATGTAAATCCCTATACCCATTTTGAAAGGTAATGACAACTGCTTCAAAAACCCGCCTTCCCTTCCCAAAACCACCCCGATCCGCAAGGTGCACACCCTGGTCCCAAAATCTTCGGCCCCGGAAGCTGTTTTTTCCCATGAATCGCAAAGATCAGCAAGAAATCCCTCACCTTTTGTAGAGGTCTCCGTAATTTCTTCGTCAAATCGGTCTCCGTAATAACCAACAGCGCTGGCCGACACCAAAATAGATGGAGAATTTTTGCACTCCCTCATGATTGATACCATTTTTTTTGTAACACCAACTCGACTGTCAAAAAATTCCTCTTTTTTGGCTTTCGACCACCTAGAAGGAGCCAATGGGCGGCCAGCCAGATTGACTACTACCTCAGAGTTTTCAAATTCAGTAATTAACTTTTTGTCAGTACTTCCAAAACTAATCAATTTAACGTCGGTTCCAAGTTGTGCTGATGCTCTATTTACATCTCGAACTAGGGCAGTAAGAACATGCCCTCTCCCTTTCAAAAAAGAAACCAATGCACTACCAATAAACCCTGTGGCACCAGCGATAAGTATATTCATCAAAAAGGTTCCTCTGAATTTGCTAAGTGCCCAAAATAGGTATTTTAAGGCACTTATTTATAGATATTTATATTAAACACAATTTACGCATTGTGAGGTATAGGCCGAATGAGCATGATCAGGAGATAATTAGAATGACAAACACTTCAATATTCTTTCTGTTAAACCTAGTTGGGGGAATAGCGATTTTAGGTTCTAATTCTGCCGGACTATATCTCTATCCTGACCAGCGAACAGCTCTTTGGGAAGGCATCGCAGGAAATTGGAGAATCTTGTTTATTTCATCTATGTTTTCTAGTACTGGCGGCAATCTCATTTTTTGCTACACCATGAGGCGGGCTTTAGTCGGATAGCTTTAACCACATATGGGATGATATAAGAGTGCATTACCGATTATTGGTACGGATTTTTCCCTATATATGCTCTCATTTTCAATGGAATGTTGGATGCGATTGGCAAAAAAGCTTCACGATCCCGAGGTTCAACTCAGAGCCTCTTCTAAATCTTTCAATCTCAACCCTGTAGCTCTATAAAACCCTTTTTTTAAGTTTTCCCTCGAATGTGCGGCGGTCAACGTTCGAGTAGGTCCTGAAATATCCACACAAGAAGCATGGGGTTGGATTGTACCGGAACCCTTTTCAGGCAGTCGTGATAACAAAGCACGGTTCATGATTCTATACTTAATCTTAAATGATGTCTTATCCAAGGAGGTAATTAATTCCTCTCTGTATTCTGGCCTGGGAATTGCCGCCAGCGTTTTGATGGGTAAATAATTAGTCTTGCCACACATCACACAAATAATTTCTTCAGACCGCAGCATCATTTTGCCTCCGCAATGCGGACAGGCGGAAGCACGTGTAGTCGATTTAATGTTTTCTTCTATCAAGGGAGTTTCTCTAAAGTATTGATACATACACTTTTCACCAATTTTGCATATATGTCAAATATGAGGTAATAAAATACACATAACTACTAGTTGGTCGTAGATTAACAGTCATAAATAAAGATTTGTAAATTATTTAATAAGAGCGTTTCTTACAATAGAAAGAATATGAGCAGGTACCTGCTCCATATATGATTCTTTACCTAAATCTGGTGTCGGAGGGTTTGGTATCGGCTGCAAAACAACATATTCAAATTCAATTTCTAGCACTTTACATTCCTCCAAAATTCGAATTATCTGATTAGCAATCTGAGGGGCATCACCTCTTAGACAGAAGGCATCAGCATGTCTCTCGCTTAAAAAGTCTACCGCCCGTCCACTTTCAATTAAGTCAGGTGCGTGGTGAAAATCAGGCCAAACTTTTCCTTGCTTTTTAAATTCTTCCGGGTGAGGGCCTTCCCAAGTAAGACCAATATTATCCAGCAGCATCGGCGAGTATTCATAGTATCCTGCAGCCATAGACTTTGCCATCAAAAGAGATAACTCTTCGTCTTCAAAAAATACCGTATGGAAAACCGCTCCGATTTTCACTGAATTTGGACCACCATTCGACTTTAAGGCACCCAGTCTTATTTTCTTGACTGAGGTTTCAATGTTTCCGATATCGGTTCCAACTCTTATAAAGACCCCATCTGCACAAGAACCTGCCATCTCCAAAGTTTTAGGACCGCCTGCTGCAAGCCATATTGGTACCTCTTGGGGAAATGGCAATCTTGCAGGTTGTACTGCTCCTACATCTACAGGTTCGCCATTTAACAATGACTTCATCATGTGAACACTGGATTTTAGCTCCTTAATTCGAGCAGGACGTAGTCCAGCAAGCCGCACTGCTGTATCTCCTATACCCATGGCCAAAATAGTCCTATTGGGAGCCAATTCGGCCACTGTGGCTATACTGGAAGCTGTTACCGAGGGATGTCGAGTCACTGGGTTTGCTAGCAATGTCCCAATCGTTATTTCGGACGTAGATTGAGCCGCGGCTGAAAGCAAAACATACGTATCTCGTCGGCGTAACTGAGAATCAGGAAGAAATGCGCAGTCCCATCCCACTTCTTCTGCTCTCGCCACATCAGTAGCAAAAGCCGATATTGAGCTTGTGTCGTTTCTGTTCAAGCCAAATTTTGGAATGTGAATACCCATCAATAAGCCTCCTCGGATTCAAACCTTTATCCGGATTATAATGTCAGATGAATTTATTTATCATTTATTATCGGTGATAAGAATTACTACATTAAGTATCCCTGGAGCAGGTTAATCAATAACGTGGGAAAATCGGAACTAGCTTTAAGCGGAATAAAAGTATTAGACATTAGCAGTGGCTACACCGGTGGCTATTGCACCAAAGTATTAAGAGATCTAGGTGCCGATGTTATTAAAGTCGAAATACCACAGATTGGTGACATATGCAGATCTTTCGGTCCATTCTTTAACAACGAGCCGAACATAGAAACGAGTGCGCCACATCTATACCTTAATGCCGGGAAAAAAAGCATCACCCTAGATGTCACGAATCCAAAAGCCAAAAATATTTTCCTAAAACTGTGCAATGAGTCGGACATACTTGTTGAAAATTTCAAACCAGGATTAATGAGTCAGATGGGATTCCGATACGAAGAATTATCTACATTAAACCCTGGGTTGATAATGTGTTCTCTAACCTATTTCGGACAGTTTGGTCCATACAGCCATTTTGAAGGTTCAGACATTGTGTCTTACGCGATGAGCGGCTACATGCACCTGACTGGAGACGAGGATAAAGAGCCAATGAAAGCTGGCGGTAGGCAAGCAGAGTACCAATGTGGATTAGCCGGTTCCATGTCCATAATGGCCGCCCTTCTCGCTAGGTCACTATCAGGCCATGGAGACCACATAGATGTGTCAGCAACTGAGGCTCTAACTAGTACCTTTGACGGAGTCGCTTATTTCCAAACATATCATAAAACCGGCTCCGACCCGACTAGGGCTGGCACCAGGCTCATAACTCGAGAACCAACTGGGGCCTATCCATCTACTCTATTACCTTGTAAGGATGGGTGGGTACATGTCCATTATTCTCCCAGTAATCCAGAAGGAATAGGCTTCCTGACGGGAAACGAACGATTAGCAGATAATGAGGTTATGAGCAGAATGAGAGAACACGCCGATGAGATCGATGGCCTTATAACCGAATGGTTGCGAGATCACACTCGCGAGGAGGTCCAGACTCTCGCTCAAGAAGTGAGGGTACCTTTTACTATGGTTCAGTCAATTGAAGAAACCATGTCAGATCCTCAAAACGAGTATAGAAAATTTTTCACCCCAGTAGAGCATGAAATAGTAGGTAAAATGTCCTACCCAACTTCACCATTTCGGCTAAAAACAGCTGAATGGAAGGCATTACCTGCCCCAATACTTGGACAAAATAATCACGAGATATATGAAAAAGATCTAAAAATCCGTGCCTCAAAAATAACTGATTTGAAAACCAAAGGAGTTGTGTAAATGCCAAAATCGACTCCGTTGTCCAACAGCAGGATTGCTGACCTTACTAATGTCATTGCTGGCCCCGTAGCAACCCGAATACTGGGTCACATGGGCGCTGAAATACTCAAAGTGGAACTTCCTTGGGGTAGGGCTATAGGAAACATTGCAATGCACGGTGAAGATGAAGAAGGCAGAGCATATAACAAAGTGGGTACATTCAATGAAGTAAACAGGGCCAAGAAAAGTATAGCTATAGATTTGACACACGCTACAGGTAAAGAAGTGTTCAAAGAGATAGTAAATGTCAGTGACATCGTGATCCAAAACTACAGTCCAAGAGTCATGGGGAATTTAGGTCTCACCTATGAAGATCTTAGAGCCGTGAAGCCTGACATAATAATGGTATCTATGCCGGCCTTAGGACTTGAAGGGCCATGGAGCAATTACATTTCCTTCGGACCAGGTACAGATGCGTTGGGAGGCCTATCGTCGATAACGGGATACAAAAATGGCCGGCCTCACAAACCAGGTAATTTCTATGCCGATCATAATTCTGGATTTCATGTCGCCACTGGAATAATGGCGGCCCTTTTCCGTCGATACAAAACAGGAGAAGGGCAGCATCTAGAGATTGTCCTGAGAGAAGCAACAATGTCAGTAATTGGTGAGTATTTCATAGAGTACCAATTCACTGGAAAAGAACCAAAAAGAATCGGTAACGATCATCCAGTCTTCTATCCACATGGAATATTCCAATGTAAAGGTGATGATTCCTGGATTGCGATCTCAGTTGAGTCAAATCAGGAATGGCAGACATTGTGCGAAGTAATAGAATCCACTGAATTGAAAAATGACAATAACTTAACTGAAGTGAGTTCGCGGAGATTAAACAGAGAAAAAATAGAATTAGAAATAACTGATTGGACTAAGAGCAAAAGTAACAAAGAAGCTATGGATTTAATGCAAACCAGAGGTATACGAGCTGGAATCGTGGCTAAAGCCTCTGACATACTCTCAGATGCTCACGTCTCTGAAAGAAACTACCTAGACACTGTTGAACATCCCGACGCGGGCGAGTATACCAGCCCGGGCCTGCCTTTTAAATTCACTAGATCCTCGACGAATTTGGGTGTTAGAGCTCCGATGTTCTCAGAGCACACCCTGCCTATACTCTCGGACCTACTGGCAAGAGATATGTCGACTATCGATTCGCTTATTGAAAAAGGCACCACCCCACTTGAACCGATCGACAGGGTTTACTCATAGAAGAATAAGAAAATGAGGAATTTGACATTAAATTTCATACAATCACTCATATCATTTAAATCTCACCCAAATAAAGGGAAGAAACAGTGGCTCTAATATTTGAAAAACGAAATAAAACTGCCTATTTAACCATTAACAGACCAGAAGCTATGAACGCTATGGACCCTGAGACATACAGTGAATTATCTCAAGCCTGGATAGAAATTAGAGACGATCCGAATATTTGGTGCGCGATAATCACGGGTGCAGGAGATAAAGCATTCTCAGCAGGGGCAGATTTAAAAAAAACTATCCCAAGAAATCCGGAAAAATGGGAATTATGGCAAACTCAGGACGAGCAAATACTTAACAGAGGGTTGGAAGTATGGAAGCCTGTCATAGCCGCCGTCAACGGGTACTGCCTTGCAGGCGGGATGACACTTTTAATGGCCACAGACATAAGGCTAGCAACAGAAAATGCCTCATTCGGCTTATCTGAGGTAAAAAGAGGTATCTTGCCTGGAAATG
>DTSF01000224.1:3588-9221 GCA_012965485.1 Dehalococcoidia bacterium | reverse complement strand
CAAATAGTCAACGAGATCAAGGTCTTAATATCGGTTACAGAGGATCCATCAGCAGAACTATTAAGATCAACAGGAGATTGGCTCCGAGACAAGTTAGGAACAGGTGTAGTTGCTATAGGTTCTTTAGTAAATGGAAACCCAATGGTAGTTTGCATGATAACTCCAGACCTGGTCAAAAAGGGTATGAACGCTGCAAACATGGTGCAGGAAATGGCCAAAATAATCGGCGGCGGCGGCGGCGGAAGACCCGAATCAGCCCAAGCTGGCGGAAAAGATTCCAATAAATTGAGGGAAGCTTTGTCCATTGTTCCCGGTATGATTTCAGACCTGTCTGGAGGAGAGTAACCTCTGAACCCCGGAAGTATATTGGCTCTAGATGTAGGTAACGTTCGTGTAGGAGTAGCTGCCAGTGACCCTACACAGACCATTTCCACTCCACTACGTAGTCTAACTCGGAAAAATTCAATCTCAGAAATAAGAGAAATATGTTCAGATAAAGATATTGTATTGATCTTAGTCGGCATGCCGTATTTACCTTCTGGAAAATCAGGCACCCAGGCGCAAATAACGGAGGAATTTATTAACGAGTTGAGACTATCTACTGAGATCCCCATACGAACCGTAGATGAAAGAATGACGACTATTGACGCAAAAATACGGCTTAAAGAGGCAGGTCATAAAAACACCAGCAGGACAAGTAACAAAGGAATCATTGACTCGGCCGCCGCCGCAGTATTACTGGACGGATATATTAGTTCCCTTTAAGAATATTTTAAAATCTTACAACCATTTGCACCTGGGTAGATGGTTTTATTAGAGCTTCAAAAGCCTCCTGTATACCATCTAGGGTCAAAAAGTCAGTGTCCAGCAACATTGGTTCCAGGTTAACCTTGCCATTTGATATCAAATCAAGCGCTACTCTCCAATCATAAGGTTCAGCACCGAAAGTAGTGTTTAACTGAATTTCTTTTCCTGCCCAATCAACTGGGAGCATTGGCACACTTTCCCAAGCTAAAGCAACGAGCATAACATTCCCCTTTTTCCGGACCATATTTAGAGCCGCATCCAAGGTAGACAGAGCGGCCGCACATTCGAATACAACGTGGGGGCCATCTCCCTCTGCCAAATTAACTATTGAGGAGATTACATCCTCACAAGATGGGTCCACAACGGCATCAGCACCCAATTGTAAAGCCGTTTCCCTACGTGTAACAGAGGGTTCTGAGACTATTATTTTTCGCGCTCCAGCAGCCCTCGCAGCTTGCATAGTTAGTAATCCAATAGGACCGGCACCCAAGACAGCTACCACATCACCTAATTTCATATTTGACAATCTGACTGCCCTGACTGCAACGGAACAGGGTTCCGTTAATGCTGCCTTCAAATCACTAACGTTGTCAGGAATCGCCAATGGTGCCCAGTCATTCAACAAGGTGAATTCGGAGTAACCTCTCTTCCTGGTGTCAGCAAACCCTTCTAATCGATAGTTGTATTGTTCCTGCCTCCTCAACGGGGCTTCTAATCCTGGTGGAGGTGTACCACCACCCCCAATGACTCTGTCACCTTCTTTCCACATGGTAACTCCCGGGCCAACGGCGGCTACAGTGCCGCTAAATTCATGCCCCATTACAGTGCCAGGTGGAGCAATATCATAAAAAAAAGCATGCACATCAGTCCCACAAATGGCACTATGGCTAACTTTCACTAGAATTTCCGCTGGCCCAGGCTCAGGAAGAGGTAAGTCTTCAATAACCAGTTTCTGTTTTCCTTTGTACACAGCTGCTCTCATGTAATCACCCCTCTATATCAATGACATTAAATGAGTGCATTATAAATACCTAAGTCAATACAAGGAAAAGTAAAAAGGGGGAAATTAAAAGCCAACAGGGCCTCTTAGCACACCGCTGGCTTATTTAAGAGTGCAGGTAAGTCGTGGAAGTGACCTAGTCCTCTACACCCTTATTCCGGAGGTAATCAATGGCTGCCTGAACCGTAGTTATTGATTCAGCGTCTTCGTCAGATATTTCTATTTCAACATCATCAGAACTAAATTCTTCCTCAAAAGCCATTATCAATTCAACCAAGTCAAGTGAATCTGCGTTCAAATCATCCGTAAACGAAGCTTCAGGCAAAACTTCAGCCTCATCTACACTTAATTTTTCTGCTACAACAGCTTGAACTTTTTTAAGTAGCGACATTTAATGCCTCCATTCTATTAATTACGTTCTAAACAGCGATACCAACTTTCATATAAGATCCAAGAACCCCGTTGACAAAGCTGGGAGAACTTTCTGACCCAAATCTTTTTGCCAACTCCACGGCTTCGTTAAGCACCGCCTTTTCAGGAACCTTGTCTTTACACCATACTAATTCTGCAATTGCCATTCGAAGAATGTTGCGATCTACTATTGCTATTTGCATCAAAGGCCAATCTGGAGCTAACTCACTGATTATAGTATTGATTGGGGCGAGGTTTTCAAGAACATTTGCAACTATGTCACCCGAAAATTTGTGAAAGTTGTTTTCAAATTCATATTCGTTAAAACTCCTCTCAAGAACCTCCATTGCATCATGACCTACAGAGTCATATTCACACAAAGCTTGCAATACCAGCACCCTGGCTTCTCTTCTACTATAGATACGGGATTTATATTCCATTTCAACTACGAACTCTTCACTAATTCCTGCTAATTGCTAAAATAGAATCTATATCATCGATACCAGATACATTAGCAGTTCTATCAATCTTTTTTACCATTCCCCCTAAAGCCCGCCCTGGTCCTATCTCGAGAAAATTTGTTATACCTGACTTTATCATGAAGTCAACAGATTTTTTCCATTGAACACATCCTGAGATTTGAGTTATCAATTCTCCTTTTATTTCGTCACCTGTTTGGAGAGGATTCCCTGTACAGTTGGCTACAATAGGAACTTCAGGATCATTGAATTTCAACCCATCGATGAATTCCATAAGGCCAGCTTTCGCAGGCTCCATTAAACTAGAATGAAAAGCCCCTCCAACTTTCAAAGGAATTACTTTTTTCGCTCCCCTAGCATTTGCCATGTCCATAGCTCTAGCTACAGCAATTTTTCCCCCACTTATCACGATTTGTTCATGAGTATTGATATTTGATATGTATACCCCAGATTCCCTCACTATTTCCTGTAAAACCATTTCATCCAACCCTAAAACTGCGGCCATGGTGCCTGGATTTGAATCGCAAGCATTTTGCATAAGTTCCCCACGTTCTTGAACTAGCAAAGCCGTGTCCATAACTGACAAAACTCCTGACGCCGCAAGAGCTGTGTACTCACCAAGACTATGTCCTGCCATTAGATACGGAACAGGCATGAATTCTTGTCCAATATTTTCTTTCATCGCTTCAATACAGGCCAAACTCACTGCCATGATTCCGGGTTGTGCATTCTTGGTCTCCCGCAAATCATCTTCCGAACCTTCAAACATGATTTTAGATAGAGGCCTACCTAAAGCTTCATCGACCATCTCAAACACCTGCCTGCCGGAGTCTGAACCTTCGTAAAGTTCCAACCCCATTCCAACCGATTGAGCACCCTGGCCAGGGAATAGAAAGGCTGTCTTGGAATTTCTTAAAAATGTAAGTGTCATATTAATGTCCTTCTGTAAGCTACGTCCGATATTTTATACAACTGCTTGATCAGAGTTGGTCACGTTACGGCCATTATAGGTGCCACAGCTTGAGCACGCCCTATGGGGCATGCGAGGGAGATGACACTGAGGGCAATTAGAAAGTGATGCAGGTTTTATAGAATTATGCGCATTCCGACCACCTTTTCTTTTTCTGGAGTGTTTTTTCTTGGGTAGTGGTGGCATGTTAGTTTCCTTATTTATTAACCCGCTGGTCTAAAAGACTCTAATAGAGCAGCCAATTTAGTATTCTTTTTGCTATTTCTGCAATTACATTTTTCTTTATTGAAATTTATACCGCAATCTATGCACAATCCCTTACAATATTCCTGGCATTTAGAGTTGATAGATGAGTGCAATGAAACATACTGCCGCACCGCATCAGATAAATCTAGTACATTATCCTCTCTGATATAAAAATTGTCTTCACTGATTTCTTCTAATTCCTTTCTTTCACCAGTAACTAAATTGAACAATGGGAAGTATTCTTCCTCTATCGCTAAAGCTATGGATTCAACATATTGATCTAAACAATTCCCGCATTGCCTACCGATTTTAGCCGACAGGCAAGCACTTACCCATACTCCTACATCAGTCTTGGTAAGTAAAACTGAACCATCAACATCGCATTTAAATACAGACAGATCCCCTTTGATGGTACTGCTTACACTTTCCAACTTTTTGTTACCACTACTCGCCTTTAGCAAGGTAGCTACTTTAAAGTCCATAGCACGCCCCATGGTATCCATTCAAAGAGACAATTCAAGCAAACACTATATCTTTGGTAAGGGAGCTCGGTCAACCAGAATACCAGCTATTTTCATTCAATTATTTAACACTTAATGTATTTAGGCTGAAAGAGTTTGAAAATCCGTTAAGGTTAGATTACATTGGCCGACGTAACAAAAATATCAATTGGAACCTATCAACAACCCAATGAAAAAGGCAAAACAATGACATCTCCAGAAAAACACTATGACGTAGTGATAGTGGGAGCGGGAAACGCTGCCTTAACTTCAGCACTATCTGCGGTATCAAAAGGTGCAAAAGTGGCAATTCTCGAAAAAGCTCCTGAACATCTACGAGGAGGTAATTCTTATTTCACAGGTGGACTTTTCCGATTTGCATACAATGGGATAGAAGATATTTCAGAGTTATTACCTGAAATAACATCAGAAGAAAAACAAAATATAGATGTAGGATCTTACAAAGAATCCGAATTTTATTCTGATGTTATGAGGGTTACTGAAGGTTTGTCAGACCCTTCCTTACTTCAAGTACTAACATCTCAATCATTCCCAACCATGCTTTGGATGCGAAATCAAGGGGTCCCATGGATACTTGCCTACGGCAGACAAGCTTTTGAGCATGAAGGTAAACAAAGATTTTGGGGAGGACTGATTGTAGAAGCAGTCGGTGGAGGCAAAGGATTGTCCGATAGGCTTTTTGAATTGGTTGAACGAAAGAATATCGAAGTCCTGTATCAAACTAGCGGAACAGATTTGTCGGTCGATCAACAAGGACACATCGAAGGAATAATTGCGAAATCAAAATCTGGATACGAGAAAATCTCCTGTAAATCGGTTGTGCTTGCCTGTGGAGGCTTCGAAGCAAACTCAGAAATGCGAACCAGATATTTAGGACCAGGTTGGGAACTAGCAAAGGTTAGAGGAACCCAATATAACACTGGCGATGGTATAAATATGGCTCTTCGAATCGGGGCACAATCTCACGGGCACTGGAGTGGGTGTCATGCGGTTGCCTGGGATTTAAATGCACCTCCTCACGGTGATAGAAATGTCGCAGACCTCTTTCAAAAACACTCTTATCCCTTTGGGTTGATAGTAAATGTTGGTGGAGAAAGATTTGTCGATGAAGGCGCAGATTTGAGAAACTACACCTACGCGAAATATGGCCGCGAAATATTAAAACAACCTCAAAGGGTTGCGTTTCAACTCTTTGATCA
>DTSF01000224.1:0-3578 GCA_012965485.1 Dehalococcoidia bacterium | reverse complement strand
CTACGATGGTAGAAGCTGAAACAATAGAAGATTTAGCTGTCGGATTAGACATTAATCCTGGACAGCTACAAATGACTGTTCAACAATACAATGGTGCAGTGCAGGACGGTGATTTTAATCCTACTGCGCTTGACGGGAAGCACACCGAAGGAATTACCCCCCCAAAGTCCAACTGGGCGCAAAAATTAGATAAACCTCCTTATTTAGGGTATGCAGTAACCTGTGGAATAACATTTACATTCGGTGGTTTGAAAATAGATACGGACACACAAGTCCACGACAATTCTGATGTGCCTATTCCTGGGCTTTACGCCGCTGGGGAACTCACTGGAGGATTGTTTTATTACAACTATCCCGGAGGGTCCGGTCTAATGTCCGGTGCAGTATTTGGGAAAATAGCCGGTGAGAACGCAGCAAAGGAAGCCTTAATTTAATTTAAAGTATTCTTGACCAATCTCACATATAAACCTAAAGTATGAATTCTTGCTACGATAATGAAACTATCGATTGACCTGGGTTAGTCAATATAGAGGAGAATCTCATAATGCTGTACGGTAGTGGGGACTATACATACAAAGTCGATCAAGATTGGGGCAAGTTGCCAGAGGGGTACGAATTCAATCAGGTGGCTGGGGTAGCGGTGGATAAGGAAGATAATGTCTACCTTTATAACCGAAGTGAACACCAGGTCATGATATTTGAAAAAAATGGGGTTTTTTTAAAATCCTGGGATGTTAAATTTTCCAACCCTCATGGAATGCATATAGGACCAGATGGAAACTTTTATTTTGCTGACCGTGACGCCCATGTAGTCCTTAAATACAGTCCAGACCAAACACTTTTACTCACTCTTGGTACCTACAATGTTGAATCAAATACAGGTTACGATGGAAATCTGATGGTAGTTCCACACCCAGCTGGACCCTTTAATCTGCCGACGGGGGTGGTTGTCGCCGAAGACGGTAATATTTTCGTGTCGGATGGTTACGGAAATTGTAGATTCCATAAATTCTCCCCTGATGGAGCATTACTAGATACTTGGGGTGAAGCAGGAAAAGATAACCCCATGGATTTTCATTTGCCTCATGGAATAGGTCTGAATAAAGATGGATTGTTAGCAATCTGTGACCGAGAAAACCATAGAATCCAATTTACAGATCAGGATGGAGAATTCATGTTTATTTGGGATGGATTCTTACAACCAACCGATATAACCTTCGGACCAGATGGGGAAGCATACGTATCGGAATTGCAACACAGAATTTCGATATTAGATGCAGAAGGGCACTTGATATGCCGGTGGGCAGATGAAAGTAGCTTATCCGCAGGTCATTTCATTGCTCCTCACGGAATCGCTGTGGACTCTTCGAAGAATATCTATGTTGGAGAGGTTTTGGAAGGAAGGCGAATACAAAAATTCATTAGGCAATAATCAAAAGGTAAAAATAATTTAGGAGATGTTACATGAACGGTGATCAATTAATGGCCAGCTTACTGAAGAAAGAAGGAACCGAATGGATTTCCTGCTTTCCGGCCCAAACCTTAATTGAAGCTTGCTCACAGGAAGGGATCAGACCTATCCTCTGCAGGCAAGAACGGGCAGGGGTAAATATGGCCGACGCATACAGCCGGATCAATAATGGTAACAAAATCGGGGTCTTTACCATGCAACATGGTCCAGGCGCAGAAAATGCATTTGGAGGAGTAGCACAAGCTTATGCCGATAATGTACCCATACTACTGATACCAGGGGGATCCACAGAAAGAAGAATAGGGGTTCATCCCGGATTTGACGCAATCCCAAATTATCAACATATAACTAAATGGGCAGGCCGTATAAACACAATCGAACGCATACCAGAAATGGTTAGCCAAGCATTCACTCATTTGAGAAATGGAAGACCTGGTCCTGTATTACTCGAATTGCCAGGTGATGTTGCCCATGCTGAAGTTCCAGCAGATATAGAAGAATACCAACCCAGTCGTTCATATAAATCATACGCAGCAAATGAGGATGTGAGGGATATAGTGACCGCTTTGCTAAAGGCAGAAGCACCTGTTATAAACGCAGGCCAAGGCACATTGTATGCAGAAGCCACAGACCAACTAATAGAATTTGCCGAGTTAGTCGGTGTTCCGGTCATGACCACCCTCGCTGGTAAAAGTGCCTATCCAGAAGATCACGCCCTGGCATTAGGCACTGGAGGCAATACGGGCACCTTAATGGTTGACAGGTTTCTCCAAAACACAGATTTCGTTTTGGGAATAGGAACTAGTTTCGCAATATCAGGCTTCACTGCACCAATGCCACCAGAGGCCACCAAAGCACAAATTACCAATACCGCTGAGGATATTAACAGAGACTACCGTGTCGAATACGGTGCGGTCGGTGATGCTAAATTAGTTTTGCAGCAATTGATTGAGGAAACAAAATCTCAGCTAGGTGAGCATGGAAGGGGTGATGTGCACGGGGTAAAAGAAAAGATATCCATAATAAAAGATGAATTCATGAAAGAATGGGGACCAAGATTAAATTCAGATGAAACTCCTATGAGCCCATACCGAGTATTCAATGAGATGATGAAGGCTATCGATCCTAGAAATGCCATAGTCACTCATGACTCTGGGTATCCCAGAAATCAGCTTGTCCCATTTTGGCCGGCTCTCACTCCTCGCTCCTATATAGGTTGGGGTAAGTCAACACAGCTAGGATACGGCCTAGGATTAGCGCTTGGCGCCAAAGTTGCAGCACCGGATAAACTAGTCATAAATGTTATGGGAGACGCTGCATTTGGTATGGCAGGTTTTGATATAGAGACTGCTAGCAGATCTGGACTTGGAACAATAACGGTCGTATTGAATAATGGTGTCATGACACACTATTACGACCACTTTCCGCACGCTACGGAGAATTGGAAGAGCAATGAATTAGGCGGTATATATTCCGATACCGCAAAAAGTCTGGGAGCACATGGTGAGCGAATTCATAATCCGGATGAAATAGGTCAGGCAATGACAAGAGCTATAGAAGCTGCTAACGGTGGGCAACCTGTGCTACTGGAAATGATTACCAAAGAAGAAGAAAATATCTCAACCTATGGAAGATAGACGATAGAATTCTGTGTATACCCTGACTTTTATTTTATATTATCGCCGTGTACACAGAATTCATAGCTAATGGTCTGAATTTGCGTTTGTATTGCCTCAGCCCATCAATATTTAGGTCGCTAGCGTCATTGACTAGCTTATAATCTCTTAACATCCCAAAAGTTTTCCACCTAAGATATTCCGATAACCCATCAATCCCTATCACCGTCTTTGCCACAAAAAAACAGGCCGTATTTTGGTTTATAGGGCCAGCCATGGAAAACCCAACCAATTTTTTCTCTATCTCGAGCCCCCAAGCCATTAAATCTTCTATATCAAAATCACCAATGGAATTAAGGGCAGCTCGTGTATAACCCCAGTCCAACAGAAATTTATTTTTCCTCCCCTGAAGAGAGCGCCATTTCCCCAACGCTTCCAAGGCTGCAGGCACATCGTTTTTTTCGATTTCTTGCAGCACTGCAGGAGCACGT
>DTSF01000223.1 GCA_012965485.1 Dehalococcoidia bacterium | reverse complement strand
TCCCAATTGAAAGACATTATTATATCGGGAGACCTTTTCCCCTCATTCATAATGGAAGACAAAGGAATAGTCCCCTTTACTTCCCCTAAACGCTCCGAAGAGCACAAGGTACCACACCATACCTGACTAGAAAGCCATTCAACCAACTCAGGAACCAAATGAACATCCTTCTGATTTTTTAAATAAAAAAGCGCGCACCCACCATTTTGTGCTAAAAGCCAACCACCAGAGCCCGCCAAATTAGAAGACTCCAAAAGTGTTTCAATATTTATAACTTCGGAAATAGTTGAATACCCATGATCAGACAGAATCATTAAATCAGAATTCTGATGTTGGCTTGAATCCCTTATGTACTCCATAATTCTGCCAAATTCTACGTCAGCCTCCCTCAGCGCTGCTTTAGCAGCATCACTTCCAACACCAAATGAATGCTGTGATTTATCCGGTTCTGAAGACCAAATCAAGGCAACCTCAGGATTAATTTTACCCAACACATACTCTATAAATATATCGGCTGCTTTTTTATATCTTGGGGTATTGGGTAATTGTTCTTCTGGCCAACCACCAAATAACCCTTCAAGTTCCTTGTGCAAGCTCGATGGTATTGTGAATTCAGGATGAATGGTCGCGCCACCGTAAAGATCAGCAAGAGGATTATGCACATAAGCATTGCCACTAGTGCCTACACCAATCGCAACATACTCCATACCTTTTTTCGAAATGATTTCTTGCAAAGTTGGCACGCCCAGCACATCCAACCCGGCATTTCGAATCTCCGATAATTGGCCGCTAAGAGCCGGTATCACATTTGATTTATCATAATCTCTAGCTACAAAGGAGTTACCAGCCAACCAATGTTTGCCGGGATTCACACCTGTCACCATCGATGCAGCGTTTACTCTGGTAACCGACGGAAAGACAGGATGATGGTTTTCAAAAAAGGAACCCTTTTGGGACACTTGGTACAAATTAGGTGTATCCACACTATTAATTTGAGCAGGCTGCAAACCATCGAAGACAGCTAATATTATATTAGTCATATTTCTCCCTCTAAAAATTCTGGCTGATCAAAAACCCCTGAAATTATTATTTTAGTCGATCAGATGATCACCTAAAATAGGCCATCTGTCACTCCTCATGCTATTTCCACTATACCTAGCTTTCAGACCTCTTTATCCTCAATATATTCAAACACTAACCTATCAAAATCAAGGTCTGCTACAATCGATCGTGCTCACCCCGCTCATACGAGGAAGAAATGATCGATAGCCAAAAAAGGAACCAATTCAGACAAATACTCACGGGTAATCAATGCGTACATCCAGGGTCAGTGTTTGACGCCATATCCTCTCGAATTGCTGAGGATTTAGGGTATCAGACGGGTATGTTCGCCGGTTCAATAGCCTCAGCTGTGGTATTGGGTGACCCTGACCACATTCTAATAACTCTTACTGAATTTGCAGAGCAGGCACGAAGAATATGTCGCGCCTCAGACCTTCCCATAATGGTAGATGCAGACCACGGGTATGGAAACGCACTTAACGTCAAAAGAACGGTAGAGGAACTAGAAAACGCCGGGGTAGCAGCACTCACAATTGAAGATACTGTTCTTCCAAGGCAGTTTGGGAAATCTAAGCCAGAGTTAATACCTGTACCGGAGGGTATAGGTAAAATGAAAGCGGCATTGTCAGGTAGAAAGGATCAAAGTTTGGTGATAGCTGGAAGAACCAGTGCATTCCAAGTGACAGGTACGGAGGATGCTATTGAAAGAGCCAAGGCATATGAAAGCATCGGAGTTGATGCGATTTTCTTTGCAGGACTAACTACCAGACCTCAGTTAGAAGCCGTCAAAAATTCCATTGAGATACCGATAATGCTTGGAAGTACACCAAAGGACATAAACGACAACCAGTATCTTTCGTCAATGGGAGTGAAGATAGCGCTCCAAGGACACCTCCCTTTTATGGCAGCTGTAAAAGCAACTAGAGATACCATGAAAGCCCTTGTTGAAGGCAATCAACCCTCAGAAGTAAGCACAGCAGCGCTGGATAGTGAGTTAATGGATACAGTGACTAAAGATCAACAATTTAAAGACTGGTTTAAAGAGTTTCTGTCATAGTCATCGTTCAAGAAATTAAAGGTATTACTTTCTTTTCAAACAACTTCATAGACCTAATTACCTCTTCTTGCGAGAGGCCTCCCATCGCAAAATTGCATCCGAAATATGAAATTCCGTGATCTCTTAGCATAATAATTTTTTCGGCAACAGCTTCAGGTGTTCCTATAAATGCTCTTTTCTCAGAGATATATTGATTATCTGGTGGTAACTCATTTCGCTCAGCCCTCCATTTTTCCATGGGTAAATGAACCTCAGTAGATTCCGCTAAATTCCTACGCCATTGCATAATATCCTGTATCCAATCTACATGTTTTGTGGTATTTTCAAGTGCACTTCTCTCGGTATCAGCCACATGAACATAGCGGAAAAATGGAACGTCATCCATATGATCGGGTTGTCCCTTCTGCTGACATAACTTTCTATATTTTTCTACTAAAGCAAGAGCGGCACCTGTGTCTTGAACAACCGCTATACACAAAAGAAACTGGTTTGAAATCATAAAATCCAAAGTTTCCTCAGACCTTGTTGCAGCTATATATATAGGCGGATGAGGCGACTGAACAACAGATGGAACTAAATCCACGTTACGAACAGAAAAAAAGGGGCTCTCGATACTTACTCCTTTGTCGCACCATAAATCCCTTACTGCAAGCACCGTCTCTCTAAACCTAGATTGACTATCTTCAACTGGTACCCCAAACCCACCGTATTCATAACCATATGTACCTCTCCCGAAGCCAACATCTAAACGTCCCAGGCTTAAGAGATCTACAAGGGCTGAGTCCTCGGCAATCCTGATAGGATTATGCAAGTTTGGAACAATTACCGCGGTACCCAAACGTATTTTCTCCGTTACTGCTGCCAGGTGCCCAAGCATTAGTAAGACAGAGGAGCCCATACTGTAGCGGGTGAAATGGTGCTCAGCAAACCAAGCCCCATGGAATCCCATAGACTCAGCCAACTTAACCTGTTCTACAGAATTATGGAATACCGAAGTTTGATTCACTCCTTCGGGCCAAGACATATGTGTGAAAAGGCCTAACTTCATATCTTCTAATCCAATTCCAAAACGAGGTCCATGAGCCTACCCAAAGCATCAGTCTTACTTGATATATCATCACCGGGCAAACTAACTTTAAGTGTATTGACCCCCAAATTCTTGTAGAGTAAAAGTCTTTCTTTGATCATTTCATCTGTGCCAATTAGATTGGATTTCAAAGCAAGCTCACTAGGGACCATGTCCCGAGCTTCTTCTCTCCTGCCTTCCACCCATAACTTTTGAACCTCATCCACAACCTCTCCATAACCCTGTCGGGCGTAAGCATTCTTATAGAAGTTATTTTTTACCGATCCCATAGCTCCAAAAGTAAATCCATATCCACGTGCATGCTTTTTTGCCGTTTCCTCGACTTCATCGGTGAAATCCAAAGAAACCGGGATCAATATATCTATGTCTTCAATTTTTCTACCTGAGCGCAAGAGTCCTTTCTTGATTTTATCTAGAAAAACATTTCCCGTTTCGGGTATAAAACAGCCCCCAATCCATCCATCAGCTTTTTCACCTGTCATTTCTAAGTTGGTAGGACCCAGAGATGCCACATAAACAGGAACTTCCCAAGTCTTGGCACTCGTCCTTATAGCCTTTCCTTCCCCACCTTCCAAAGGCAATTGATAATAATTCCCCTTGTAGAGAAGTTTTTTCCCGGCCACGCCCATTTTAAGAATCTCCAGAAGCTCTTTAGTTCTTAATATGGGATTGTCGAATGTGACCCCATGCCAACCTTCAATAACTTGAGGCCCGCTTGTGCCTAAACCGAGAATAAACCGGCCCCCTGACATAGATTGCAAAGTTAGGCTTGTCATTACCAGGTTGGCAGGAGTTCGACTTCCTACCTGTACTATTCCTGTACCTAGCCGTATTTTTGTTGTAGAAGCAGCCAGATATGCAAGAGGGGTGATCGCATCAGTCCCCCAGGCCTCCGAAGTCCATATGGAATCAGCTCCTAAGGCTTCAGCTTCTCTAGCAAATTCTGATATTTGATGCCAATCTGAAGCATCTGAGGTGACTCCACTGAATGAATGTACCGCTATTTTCATATGAAATTTCCATCACACTTCTATATTAAATATTTGGATAGTCTGTATGAGATTTATTATTTCTGATCTGATTCAAATGATCTAAATCATGAACTCTTTGAAACAAGTACCAAGCTCCAGCATGCAGGTCCCCAAAAAAACTATGGTTTGACATTTGATCCATATTTGGCATGACTGGAAGATTATCCGTCATAGATGTCCATTTGAATGCCCCGTCTAAGAGTCCTTTGCGCAATTCATCAATACTTAAATTAGAAACCTTCCTTGGAGGATCTATATTAGAAGAATCTCCAGTATTCCCAATAGCGAGTTCCGATATCAAATTAGTTACTGTGTGTGTACTTGTCATAACGTGTTCTAAAATTTCTGAAATAGTCCATTCAGCACTATCGAAAGAGAAGTCGGCTTGCTTTTGATTTACGTCTGTTACTTCCTTTATGAGTTCTAAGCGAGCGGCTATTGATCTTACCCAAAGCTCTCCAAAGGGATATTTTCCACCTTGTGAAATGAGATAATCCCTAACTCTCTGTTCTTCCGGTGTCATATTCTAAGTCCTTAAAACTAATTACCTTCTTTGCCACATTTCAGGCCACTTCGCAATGGCGAGTACCAGTATAAACAAACCAAGTAAACCATTGAAAATTAAAGCAAGTGATACATCACTATTTTCCGCTATAAATCCAGAAATCAACACGCCTACTGGCAAACCATAAACAGCTAATTGGCGAAGACCGAGAACCCTACCCCGCATTTCTGCTGAAGTGTATTTCAACAGCATCATAGACATCGTGACCATCGCAAAAGACTGCGATATACCGACAAAAAACAAAACCGGCAAAGATACGTAGAACCATTGCATATAAGCCATTATTAGGATACCGATATGCCAAAATATTGAACCGACGACCATTGCCCGTCCTGCTCTATCCATAGTGGAAAAGTAGCCAATAAGTAGTGAACCCAGTAGGGAGCCGGCAGAGTATGTACCCATCAACCATCCTAACCCGGCTGCATCAATTTCCATAACCTGTCTTGCTATTACTGCTAGGAGTGTGTTGTTTAACGGAAATGCCGTTAAGTTTACAATAAACGCAACAGCAAGCAGGCCAAACAAAAACGGATTTACTTTGACGTAGGAAAAGCCCCCTTTGAGGTTTTCAAACATAGACTGGGCAGTTTTTATAGCGGTATTGGGCACTCCTGGAATCAGGAATACAAAGAGCAAAGAGAATAAATGCAAAGCAATAATGAAAAGATAGCTTTTCCCTACACCAACTGACTCCAATAGAATCCCTCCCAAAACCGGACCAATGATCTGTGTCATATCTCTTCCAGTTCTCAAGAGAGCAACACCATTTTGCAATTGAGAAGAAGAAACAATAACCGGAAGCACAGAATGTCTGACAATCATATCTAAGGAGCGGGAAAGCCCGACAAGGGCCGCGATAATCAAAACCGCTATTACGCTTAGAAGATCAAACAAGGTTAATATGAAAATTGACGAAGACAATATGACAAATGAAATCCGAGCGAATATATATATACGCCGCCTTCCTAGACTATCGACTATAACCCCGAAAAAAGGCGCTATTACTGTGCCAGTAAATCTAAGTGCGGCAAAAATTCCCAGAACAAGAGGAGACTCGGTTTGCCCTAATATATACCAGGACAGGATCAGGATTTCCATAAATTCTGCGGTTGAGAGAGCCAAATCTCCTAACCACATGAAACGAAATCCTCGAACGTTTAGGGAATTAAAAGCCCTTTCTAAAATTTTCCTCACAGAACTACTGAACCTACTCCACAGTTACTGAACATCAGAGAATCCTACACGAATCTCCAATCTCATTCATATCATTTACCATAAGGGTATAATCCCATGCGAAGAAACATGGATTAGTCCAAAATGTGTGTAAGGTGGTAAAAGGCATGAGTTCTATAGAAAAAGCTACACTGGCGGCGGGATGTTTTTGGTGTATTGAAGCCGTTTTCGAGTTAGTTGAAGGAGTAGATCGGGTAGTATCAGGATACATAGGGGGGACTATTAAGAACCCATCCTATGAAGAGATTTGCACAGGTACCACTGGCCATGCAGAGGCAATTGAAGTTTATTACGATCAAACCGTGTTGGATTATCAAACTGTCCTGGAGATTTTCTTCAGTTACCATGATCCAACGACACTAAACAGGCAAGGCGCTGATGTGGGAACTCAGTACAGATCTGCAATCTTCTATCACAATGATACTCAGAAAAAATTCGCTGAACAGTCGATAAAATATCTGAACGATGAGAAAGTATTCCCTGATCCAATCGTGACAGAAGTGACCGATGCCTCAAAATTCTATGAAGGTGAGAATTACCATCAATCATTCTTCAAAAACAATCCTTACCAACCTTACTGTCAGTTCATAATTGCACCAAAGGTGATGAAGTTAAGGGAGAAGCACGCACATCTATTGAAAATTGCGCAACCGCATTAATCCAATTAACCTATCCTCATACACCAGCAGTTCTTTCGGCGACCTTTCGTGGGTGCTCAAATCGGAAATTTTCCATCCCGATGAGCTTATTGTACGAACCAAATATTTCCTCTACGTTATCTTCCAGTAGATCTAACGGATCTTTCTCGTTATCCGACTTGTCATAAACTTTTCGCAAACTGTAATCGGTAAATCTTTCCGCCGGCACTCTTCCGGCATCACGTATCATATTCCTGAATTGGGAAGGCTTCATTAGCTGGCCATGTTGGGCTCCTGCCGACGTAGAAATACTTTCGTTAATCAGCGTACCACCCAAATCATTTACCCCTGAAGTCAGGAGTAATTGTGAAACACGATCTCCCTCTTTAACCCATGAAGCTTGAATGTTCGGGATCCAATTATTTAACATAATTCTTGCCACAGCGTGTACCTTCACCACATCCATACCAGTAGGGCCAGTCCTAACATCAGGAATTAACCCTTTAAGAAACATAGGGGCTTCGGAATTAACAAAGCTCAACGGTACGAATTCTGTAAACCCGCCCGTTTCCATCTGTATATTCCGAATAATATCGATGTGTTCGGCAATTTGCCGATTTGTCTCAACGTGACCAAACATCACAGTAGATGTAGTTTGGATGCCTAGATCGTGTGCAGTAGTTATAACCTCAATCCATTGGTTCTTTGTTATACGGCCCGGGGATATTTTATCCCTTAAGGCCTGATCCAATATCTCTGCCGAGGTACCCGGAAGGCTTCCCACACCTGCATTTTTCAAATCACTGAGATATTGCCTTATGGATGTCTTAGATCGGATTGATCCATAAAGAACCTCTTCCGGAGAGAAACCATGAATGTGAATATCTGGAAGTTCAGCTTTTATTGCCTCACATAGCCGAATGTACAAATCTCCTTCCATTTGAGGTGGTAGGCCTGCCTGTATACATACCTCAGTGGCTCCATAATCCCACGCCTCTTTTGACCGACGGACTATTTCCTCCACTGGTAATAGATAACCTTCTTCTTGCCTGAAATCTCTACTAAACGCGCAGAATCCACATCTTTTTATACAGACATTAGTAAAATTAATGTTTCTATTTACAACATATGTCACGATATCTCCCACAGTCCTTCTGCGCAAAACATCAGCGACCAATACCGTAGCGTTATACTCCAGACCTCGGGAATCCAAGAGTAAACAAGCGTCCGATGTTGAAATATCTTCACCTGCAATAGCGGCGTGTAAAACGCGGGATATTTCTGGATCTATTGACCCCAGCAGGCCGGAAAAATCCATGTTCAAGTCATTTGATTCAATATCAGACATATCTGTCAATACCTTCCTTTACATATCCTTCATCATCAGCCAATTCCCTCACCTTTGTGAGCAAGTCTAACGGTAAGTATTCATCAGTATCAAGAAAATACTCTGGGTATACCGCCAATCTTGGGCGCAATTCAAACCCTGCCGACTCTGTTTTGGATTTCAGGTTGGTTATGAGAGGCCACGGTGCTTCAGGATTAACATAATCAATTGTCAGAGGAGAGACCCCACCCCAGTCATTTACACCAGCCTTCAAATAAACCTCGTAGTTCTCCGAACTAAGGTTTGGGGGCACCTGTATATTGGCACTGGGGCCTAAAATAAGCCGCGCTGCAGCAACTGTCCACAGCATTTCTGGAATTTCAGCATCTGGAGATTCCGCCATCGGTGTCTCTGGCTTCGCCCTAAAATTTTGAATTATTATCTCCTGGATATGATTAAACCTTCGTTGCAAATTCCTAATTTCTAATAGAGACTCCATTCTATCTGCCATAGTTTCACCTATACCTATAAGCAAACCCGTGGTAAATGGAATTCTCAATTCCCCAGCTATCGAAATAGTTTTTAACCTCACAATCGGCCTCTTACTTGGCGCAAATTCATGAGGACCACCGACCTGATATAGAAGTTCGCTGGTACTTTCCAACATTAATCCAGTTGAGGGATTCGAATCTTTCAGAGTGTTTAGCTCTCTGTGAGTCATTGTTCCAGGATTGGCATGAGGTAAAAGTTTTGTCTCTTTCACCACCAGTTCCGTCATAGCGCTTAAATAGTCCAAGGTGCTGTCGTAACCGTGAATTGAAAGCCATTTCTTGGCTTCGGCATACTTTAATTCTGGCCTTTCCCCAAGAGTGAATAAAGCCTCTGTACACCCCAAAATTTCTCCCGCTCTTGCCACATTCAGCACTTCTTCAGGGCTCATATATAGATTTTCTGTCTGATCAGGATCTACTCTGAACGTGCAGTACCCACAGTAATCACGACACAGTCTCGTCAATGGAATGAAAACCTTTGGAGAAAAGGTGACCGTTCTCCCCTTACCATAATCTCTAATGCTAGATGCAGCACGGCACAGTTCATCTATGTGATCTTCTGAATAGTTACCCAGTGAGAGAACTTCTTTATCAGTAAGTTCAGCAAATTCCGATGCCTTGGAAAGGATCTCGCTAATTTGTGTATTTACTATTTGTGTTGGTTTGTTTTGTTATTTGTATTTATTTG
>DTSF01000222.1 GCA_012965485.1 Dehalococcoidia bacterium | reverse complement strand
AGGAACGGACACAACGTTTTGTTCTTCTGTTATGTTCGCCAAAATTAGTAGATTCTCTTCAGGATTTAGTAGGCGATGATTGTGCCTCGAACAAAATTTGGGAGCTATTGGATTCGCAAGCAATACTACTAGTTTCGGCGAACATAACAGAAGAACAAAACGTTGTGTCCGTTCCTATAAAACAAGCCGTGGCCAAAGGGGCCAACTTAATAGTAATAGACCAACGGGAGACCGAATTAACGAGATATGCCACAAAATGGATTCGACCTCTAATAAATTCAGAACCTGTTTTGATAGGCGGAATTTTGCGAAGCATAATAGACCAATCGCTAGAAGATCATGACTTTGCCACGGAAAAATGTGAAGGTTATGAGAAATTCCGAAATTCCCTTTGGGATTTCGATTTAGTGAAAGTCAGTGCGCAGACAGGAATAAGTCAAGAAGAGATCCGGGAAATGGCTCAAATATTTACCAATACGGAGGCCTCTTCAATCCTTTATGGACTTGAGACAATTTCTGACACCCATATAGACGCCACAGTTAAATCCCTAGTTAATTTATCTCTAATTACTGGAAATTTGGATAAAAAATCAGGCGGCATATACCCGCTATTTTCGGGAGCCAACCAGCAAGGATCTAGAGATGTTGGATGCGTACCCAACTTGTTACCTGGGCACAGACCAGCCGCCTCACGAGGTATAGATCTAACGGAAATATCTGAAGCCTGCTACTCCGGAGCTATAAAGGCTTTACACCTGATCGGGGATGAATTATTTCATAACACCCCAAACCGGTCAGAATTTCTAGACAAAATCAAAGCCACAGATTTACTAATCGTCCATGAAAGTTTCACTAGCGAGGTAACCGAAATAGCAGATGTCGTATTGCCGTCGGCCCTTTTCGCCGAAAAAACTGGCACATACACCAACATGGAAGGCAGAATACACCGACTTCGGCCAGCAATAGGGCCCATCGGCGATGAGGATGAAGATTGGAGAATACTGTCTCAGATAGCCGCAAGATTGGGATCCGATGACCTGTCTTATTCTTCCTCTGATGAGGTACTAACTGAAATAACAAACGAGGTGGAAACTTATAAAACCCTTCAGATTGACAGTCTAGATTCCCGAGGACACATCAGAAAACCCACCTTGAATTCAAGTTATATTTTCTCTCCTCTTGAATTCACTCAGAGCGATGAAACCTTGGTCAATGATCCATATCCTATGGTTTTTGCACCAGGTAGAGTACTTTTTGATGCGGATCGAGACGCAGGCATCGTTACCGAGAATGGCTTAAATACCATCACAAGACGTGAAGTTATCGAAATGAATGAGGACGATGCAAAGAAAGCTGGTATTTCGGAGGGCGATGTAATCAAAATATTGGGCGAGGAATTTGAATTAACCGGCAATGCACACCTCAATGGCCTACATTCAGGGATGGTTGCTACTACTACATTATTCGGCGCTTTAATCGAATCATTGATTAGCAGTTCGGAACCAGATCCAATGGCTAAAATTGAGGTTTTGAGACTCCGTAAAGTACGAGTAGAAAAAGTCTAGCCAAAGGGTAGCAGAGCAGTATAGGAGTAATTATGATAACAAGAAAGTTCCCTCAAAAGGCACCCTTACAAAAAATTAGCATAGTGCGCAGAGAAAATCACACCGAAGATTTGGCGCTTATGTGGCTTGAAAAACCAGAAGGTTACACCTTCAAACCTGGCCAATATTGCACAATCGGACATGATGGAATTGAGAGAGCATATTCTATAGCTTCTGCTCCGCATGAAGAGTTTATAGAATTATTTATAGAGTTAATCCCTGTGGAAGAAGGTGGTGTACTGACCCCGATGCTTTGGGATTTGGGCGAAGGTGACAAAGTGACGATACGGCCTAGGGCTAAGGGCATATTCACATTCAAAGAAGAAATGGAGAATCAGTTTCTCGTTTCTACGGTAACTGGTGTGGTTCCTTACGTCAGCTTCATACGAGACTATCTCAGGCAAAACCGAAGCAGCCATCACTTTTATGTCCTAGAAGGGGCCAGTTATACAGATGAGTTTGTGTACGATAAAGAGTTCGAAAATTTAAGTGATTTAAATCCTTCCTTGGTAACTTTTGTTCCGACAATCAGTAGGCCCGATGAAGACAGAAATTCGACTTGGTCTGGGGATACAGGAAGAGTAAACAATATCGTGAAAGATAAGCTCGACCAATTCAATCTTACAACTGCCGATACAATGATTTACGCCTGTGGCCACCCAGGAATGATTGAGGATGTAAAAGAAAAAGTAATTGGCGATGGATATGAATTCTTAGAAGAAAGATTCTGGAAAGACGATTAGGACAGAGTTAAAGTCGACTTATTAGTAGGACTTTCGGTAATTTAAATATCTTTACTTGGATTTTTTGGTTAAAATACTGTTCATCATCATATGGACGTATTCTCTATGGCGACCCCGGCTCGACAACAATATTTGGACATCAAATCGAATCACCCAAACGATATTTTGCTATTTAGGATGGGGG
>DTSF01000221.1 GCA_012965485.1 Dehalococcoidia bacterium | reverse complement strand
TGATCACACTAGCTCACCGATTGCGTGAATGCCGACCGCAGCGAACAGGATAAGTATCGGCTCAAGAGGCGCCCTGAATCTACCAATAGAACTAAATAGATACATAGACATAAATATTCCGATACTCAACAGATAGAATGATGTCGGTCCCCAAGTTTGTCTGTTCTTCATCGAAGAGAATAGGCCGATTACCCCGAAAAAACGAAGCCCGAATGCGAACATTAACCCCAAGCCCAAAAGAAGATAATATCCATTGATCCTCTCTAGCCAGTATTCTTTTGTGAGAAGGAGCTCTTCTGCTACTGTATAGCCACCAGGTGGCTGCACTACGGGATCATCAATGTAATGAGGCACTTGAATACCTAGATACCTACCTAACTGACTAGTGGCTGGTGTGAAAAACAATTTGGCCCAGGAAATCACCAAAGCCTTAGCAATATCCAGTTTCGGCACGCTTAAGATTGCCTCCAGATAAGCGATAGTTGCACGGCGTTTGCAACTCACCCGAAATACACACTCATCATCGACTTTGTGCTTATCAAGATAATAAAAATGATCATGGTTCGGACCCAATGATATATTTCGTTTCAAATTTTGGTAATGCCATTTCATCATAATCCCTTCGCTTTGGGTCAGGGTGAACTTCCCAATCACTTGACTATTTCTTAGGCCCCAGGGAATCACGACGATGGAAGCAATTAAACTGGCCAAAAAGAGCCCTTTTATCATTCTGACCCAGTTAGTAGTTCCTGCTTCTGAGGAAATCCAATGCGAGGCTAACAAAAATAAAGGAACGACAAGTATGTAATAAAAACCCAGCGGCCTGGCCAACGGAATCAATCCTAAAACAATGCCCAGATAAATAAATTTTCGAATTTCTAACTCACCTCGTTGCTCAAGTATTCTGCTAGAGAGTACAAGGGAAGCTGTAATAAGAAACATGAACAATAGGTCGCTCTGAGCATGGTGAGCTAGTGTGATCAAATTTGGATTGAACATAATCAATAACTGCACAAGTGTTGCATTAACCTGGTATGGTGCAGCAAGATTTCCGGTAAGTACTCCTGCAAGATACAGCAATAAACATTGCAAACCGACGATCCAAACCGGTGACGCTTCAAATCCAACCAGCTTCATTGGGAGGGCGAATAAGAGAGCCGGTAACGGACCTGCTCTTGTCATGGGATCACTGTCCAGTTTTGAGCTCACAGTGAATGTCCCCTTTCTAGCCAAATCAATAGCAACACCCCAATATCTATGACCATCAGATGCATTCCAATAAGCAGGGTGGAGCAGTATGCCACCTACGCTCTTAAAATCTGCTTGCAAATAGATAAAGCTGTTCAACAATATGAAAACAATCAAAGACACCAACTGTAAGCGACTAATATCCAATTAATAGACCAAGGATTCACTCGAAATCCAATTTCCCCTCAGTTTCAGGCTGCTATCGACCTAGCAGATTTATCCTAAATAAACACGCAGAACAAGCATTGATCAACAAAATTGCTTTCTTAAACAAATAATACAAGCCTCTGATTGATGTCAGGTCCGAAGCTCGAACTTCCCTCACTTCTGTTAGAAGAATATCCAGAATAACTCTATATTTTGGCGGTCTAACCATTGGTAGATCATAGCCGCTAGTCTCTAGATAACCGTAACAAAAATATTCAATAATTCGTCTTTCACTCGACTCAAGTTCTTTCCGCCATTTTTCAGTTCTATTGGATTCGACTTTCTCAAACCCAATTAACGAAGACGCGTTTCCTCCCCATGGATTCCCTAAATTTGTAGGGCTAATCAATTCATTCGTAAATTTCACACCGAGAAATTTGGCAACTACAGTCATTTCTCTTGCCGTATTACTTACCAGATCTTCGTACCTCACAAAACAGAAGCCCTCGGACCCTTTATACTTCTTAGCAAGTTCATTATATGAATATATATTCTTTCCTTTGTTACCATTTATGAATCTACATGGGGTAATCTTCTCTTTGAACGAAGGACTTTTCAGCCCCGCTTTCTTTTTTTCTGCTATTGCCTTAAAAGACGCGAAGATATCCCGGGGGTCTCGAACAATCACAATGAATTTTGACCTGGGGTATAAGTCACGAATTTGGTTTAAATATTTTGCGCCATGATTTCCTTCCTTAGAGACAATAACTTTTCGGCTATTTTTCCCGCACAGAGCATCTAAGGTCTCATGAATATCCAGTATAAATTTCTGGAATAGTTCAGTGCCACGTATTTCGACATCTTTAGTTCGGATAGCAGCTTGACGCATTTCATCTTTAAACCCTGAATAATTAAATCCCGAAAAATCTATTCGACCTGAATTCATTATGTCTGCTCTATCCTTCAAATTATTATTCATCAACCTAATCTTGGATTCTTTCAAAAAGAATTCATTGAGATCTGTGTAAGTAGGCTGTTTATATGACAACCTCTCAAACCAATGAGTCAAGAATTTAACCTCCATTGGAAACAAAGATAAATCCTTGTGAGAATCCATTAATGAAATCATTAAGGTTG
>DTSF01000220.1:1448-2538 GCA_012965485.1 Dehalococcoidia bacterium | reverse complement strand
TGGCAGAACTTGTTCGGCCTGTCACTAAGACATGCCGCCAGCGAGATTTATTGTGCCTGGGCCTGAGGTGGTCATACAAACAGAAGGTTTACCTGTTGATTTGGAATATCCGTAGGCCATCAAAATGGCACCTTCTTCATGCCTGGTATCGATAAATTTAATATCTTCACGCCCGTACATTTGTGTCACCATGCTGTTAGTCGTCAGGCCGGTGACCCCAAAGACATATTCGACACCTTCAGCCCTAAGTAATTCAATTACTGCCTGACCTGCTGCAATTTCTGACATATTAATCATTCCTGTGAAAATACATGACCTAAAGATATAAACAACGGCATATTAGCATGACTTCTGCTAATTGCCGTTATTAATTTCAATCTGTACCATGTTTCCCTCAGGAATAAGAAATTCTAGGGGGCCAAAATGTCACAAACGATGTCTGGAAAACAAGCAGTGCTGGAAATGCTAAAGGCAGAAGGCATTAAGTATATCTTCGGTAATCCCGGAACCAGTGAGGGACCCTTGGTAGATATGTTGGGAGAATACCCTGAATTTAGCTACATCATGGCACTACAGGAAAGTGTTGCTATGGGAATGGGTGAATCCTTTGCTCGGTCTACGGAGAAGACGGCCTTTGTTAGCCTGCATGTCGACAGTGGGCTTGCGAACGGCATTGCCCTAATGCTCGATGCGCTTAACAGCGGGACACCCATGGTAGTGACATCCGCTAACTATGACTCTAGAAAAATAAATGAAACCAAAACCGATCTGGCAGAACTTGTTCGGCCTGTCACTAAGTGGGCTGTTGAACTCGATCTGCCGGACCAAATCCCAAGTGTGCTGAGACGGGCTTTTAATGAAGCAAACAGTCATCCTAAAGGCCCTGTGTATGTAGGTTTTACTGCAAATGCACTAGAAGGAATGGCGGATATGAATATCGTTCCTTCCTCTAAGGTGCATGATGAGGTTATCCCAAGTCCTTCTGGGATTAGAGAGGCTTCAAAATTACTGACCCAAGCAAAAAACCCAGCCCTTATGGTAGGAGATAGGGTTTCTGACGATAAGGCACTAAATGAAGCCGTAGCGATCG
>DTSF01000220.1:0-1438 GCA_012965485.1 Dehalococcoidia bacterium | reverse complement strand
TGGGTATGGCGGTATTTCAGTCGCGTGGCGCAGAGGTGTCTTTCCCCACTACCCACCCGCAATACCAAGGAATACATTCACTGCGATCACAGGAGTCACGCGAATCGTTAAGAGAATTCGATGTAATACTTGCTGTAGGTATGGACACCTTTGACGAACTTTTCTACTGGGGCGATGTGATTTTAGATGGATCTCAAAAATTAATCCATATAGATCCGATCCCAGGACGGGTCGGAAGGTCAGAACCAACAGATATTGGGATAATTTCTAACTGTAAAACTGCCCTTGCCGAACTGATATCTCAAGTTTCCAAGGGCGTGGACCAAAATCTGGTAGAGACAAGAAAAACTCAGGTCATTTCTGATGCGTCTTCCCAAAGGACTGCTTATGAAGACTCTGTTAGGGAAAAGTGGAACAGTATACCTATATCACCGGCAAGGATGATGTCTGAATTGGCAAAATCGATCCCGAAAAATTCAATCGTAGTCGATGATTCGATAAGTAACAGAGCAGCTATGCGGCACTATTTCCCCGCCAACGAGAGGAATGATATAAGAGGTGTTAGAGGACAGTCTATCGGAGGTGGGATAGGAGCCACTATGGGTACTAAATGCGCTTTCCCTGACAGACCTGTTTTGGGAATTATCGGAGATGGCAGTGCGATGATGACAGTGCAAGGATTGTGGACAGCCGCCAACGACAACATCCCATGCGTGTTTGTTATCTGCAACAACGGAATGTATAGGGTTCTCAAGGTTAATTTCAATGTATATCAAAAAGAAATACTTCACGAACCAGAGCCGGCTGGAGACAATCTTCTTTATTCTGACTTCGTCACCCCTTTCAACCTATGCACGATAGCCGAGGGAATGGGGCTGCACAGCGAACGGGTGACAGATCCTAATGAAATCTCTGGGGCAGTGGATAGGGCTTTGTCATCTGGGAAACCTGCACTTATAGATGTAGTTATTGACGGGAAAATATAGAAAACACATGGCAACTACCTACAAACAAGAGGTGATCGGTTCCAAAGGAGTTGTTGCGTCAAACCATCCCTTGGCATCTCTCGCCGGGATCGAAATGCTCACCTCGGGTGGAAATGCAGTGGATGCAGCAATAGCCACCGTGTTTGCACTTTCTGTCGTTGAACCCATGATGGTGGGTATAACAGGAGCAGGATTTATCAATTACTACAACTCAAGGGACAAATCTTCCATTACCATCGACAATTACTGCACAGCTCCAATAAAAGCTACTGAAGATATGTTCATCCCCAATTCTGATAAATGGCCCGATTATATGGAAACCAAAAACCATCAAAACAGGTATGGATATCTATCAGTAGGAGTCCCTGCAGCCCTCCAGGCATGGTCCCATATCGAAGAGAAATACGGATTTCTGGGTATTGAAAAAGTTATAAGACCCGCAATTAGATTCT
>DTSF01000219.1 GCA_012965485.1 Dehalococcoidia bacterium | reverse complement strand
TTGATTGAATCGGCAAATCTTGTCCGATTTGATCTATAACTATCGAAATTGACTCTTGAATCACAGTCTGAATTTGTAAGATCTCCTTTACCCATTCCTCACGTCCGCTTTCCAAACGGGATAATTCTAGTAAGTCAGCCACAAGAAAGGTCATTCGATCAACATCTCTATCAATTCTTTCCACAAAATCTGAAGCGACTTTAGAATCCTGTAAAGCACCGCCTCGTAAAGTCCCCACCAAGGCTTTAACTGATGCCAAAGGGCTCCTTAACTCATGTGACACGTTACTAACAAATTCCTTCCTTGTGTTTTCCAGTAGCCGGATATTGGTAAGGTCATGTATGTTCATTAAAACGCCCTCTTCAGATTGAGCCCCTAGTGGAGTTGCTGTAACGCTAAGATACCGCCTTATTTCGGGGATCTCTATCTCTGCCTGCCTAACCTCGCGGTAAATAGAACAATTAGAATGCAGTTGAATTATCTGGAAATCTCTGATTACTTCTGCCAGCCTCAGTCCGATGCAATTCGAATACTCCAAATTAAAAATGGCTTGGGCGGTCCTATTAAATAAAGTTATTACACTATCGTCATCAGTAACAATTACTCCATCACCCATAGTATCCAATAGAGCGGAAAGAGTGTTTTTCTCTGATGACAAAGAGCTGATTTTTTCCGACATAACTAGTGAAAATTCATCCAACACACCAGTTAATTCTTCAATAGAATTTGATTCCGAAGTTCGCACGGGGTATTCAGGATAGCTACCAAAAATACCCGAAATACTGGACCAAACTTCCTTCACTGAAGATTTAGATTGCTGAACTAACAGAACATTCAGGGCCGAAGATGAGATTACAAATATAAGGAGTATGCCAAATATAAGAACAAACAAGTTGTCTAAATCAGGAAAATATTGGGCAATGAAAAAGAGGATTGCACTCAATATCAAAATAACCGACACTAGAATCACAACGTTTCTCAAACAATATAGGCCGGATATTTTCAGCAACATATTAACCCAATTATCCCACCCATCAATCATCCGTCGAATCGGTAACCTACTCCTCGGATAGTTATCAATTTTTCAGGTCGACTAGGATTTATCTCAATCTTTTCTCGAATCCAGCGAACATGAACATCCACTGTTCTCACATCTCCAATGTATTTATGGCCCCATAGTCTTCTCAAGATCTGGTCCCTTGTAAAAGCCCTGCCCTTGTTCGAAGCCAAAAAATAAAGCAGCTCGAATTCCTTAGGTTTCATAGAAATCTCTTCACCTCTGAATGTAGCCTTATGGCTTGTCAGATGAATTTCCAATTCCCCGCATTTTATTACTTCCAAATCATTTACTTTGGTCTGTGAAGAAGCACGCCTAAGGACATTCCTAACCCGCACAACCAACTCTCTCATACTAAAAGGTTTGGTTATATAATCATCAGCCCCTATCTCCAGCCCCACCACTCGATCGATCTCCTCAGATTTGGCCGAAATCATAAAAACTGGCATATCTAGATCTTTCCGAAGAATTCTACAAACTTCAAACCCATCCATTTTGGGCAACATAACATCCAGCAACACCAAATCAGGTCGAATTTCTAAGGCTTTTGTTAACCCTTCTTCTCCATCGATGGCAGTAAATACATCAAAATTTTCTTGAGTTAAGGTGTATTTAACGGCCTCCAAGATATTTTCTTCATCCTCAATAATAAGAATTTTTTCACTGCTCACTTAAAATCTCCTTGGAATGTGTGAACCTCAATATCAATTATTACCATTAAATGAAAATATATGTAAGCCCCCAGTTACAAACTTGGATGTAAGATGCTCGTCATGGGACGGTCCTACATAAATAGGGCGTTAGTTAACATAATTGATATTAGTATCATGCTGAGGAAACACTCAATTCCGATAGCCCTCTTTTGCAGAGCATCTAAGCTGGCAGAAGCCAGAAACGGCTGGGCTAGCCCGGCGCGATACTTATAAAAAAGAACATTATAAGTTGAACTGCGGTTGCATCCAGTTCTTCATATTCTGGTAAATTTGAATCCAGCGCCTGCTGTTTTTAGAAAGTATCAGTCTGTGTTCATCATCGATTTCTAGACCAACGGGGCGATTAAACTGACATAGCGGTTTCAAATGGCCACTGGGTCGATAGATAAAGTGATTACAAGGAAATTAAGCCGTTTACAATATTTTAACCATAGGTACAGATAGTTCACTGGTTATGTCTGTAAACCACTCCACAACTTCAGAGTGCAGAGGGATACCATTTGCTTTTCTATCTTCTTCTTCCTCATATTCAGAAAGCCCAGGATACATAACCCTATCTTGCCCGGGAGCAGGTGGCGTATCTTTCAACACCTGAAGCATGTTATCCATGTTATCTTTGAACAATTCAACATCGGTAAATGCCGCTATATTGTATGCGCAAAAATAGTGGGAGCTTGTTCCTCCGGTCCTGCTGGTTTTACCCGAACCGATAACCATAGCACTTATAGCCCCACTTAATCCGCGTTACTATGCCGTTATTGAATCGTGC
>DTSF01000218.1 GCA_012965485.1 Dehalococcoidia bacterium | reverse complement strand
TTTCATATCTTTCCCACAATTATTTTCAAAAAAAAACCGCCCCCCGAAAGGGGCGGTTATATTACCGCGGTGCCACCCTTATTCCTCTTATTAACTAAGAGGCACTCAATGGAATTTAATTCCTAGACTTTTTTAACGGGGCCTAACCGTCCGTTAATCAACACTATCTAGTTTGATTAGCAGCAGCTCCCAGGTCCATTCGCTATCTGCGCTTACACCGGTTCTCAGCTTACCCGGCTCTCTTAAGTATCGCTATATAGTTACTATTTCTGTTCTTCGCCTTTAAGTAGGATAATTATACCGCATGCTGTCTACTGGAACGCCGGTATCACTTCTTTTCCAAACAGTTCAATGGAGGTCATAACTTTTTCATGAGAAACTTGGTCTGACTGCATAATTAAGAGAAGTTGATCTACACCAATTTCCTCATGGCGACGGACAGATTCTATGCACGACTCAGGATTGCCAGCAACTATTACCCCTCGTTCAGCCAAAAGTTCTGGCGGTAGCTCTCCTAACATGGCTCTTGGAGCTCCTCCTCCTCCTAGATCTTCTTCACCTCCCAAAAATCTTGAAAAATTCGCCTGCAAATGCTCAGGTATTCCTCCCCATGAGTCTAATAATTTTTCATACACATCTGCCCTATCAGCGGTGTATGGTCGGTTAGGTCCAAAAAATTCCTTAATAGCACTGGCTCCAATCTCTTTGGCTTCTTGATCATCATAGCCGCAATGTCCTAATGTGAAATTAGCCCATTGATTGTTTACGAATCCACCAACGGGGTTTGCATTTTTTATATTCTCTCTGTAATTCTCCACATGCTCCTTCATCCCCGCGGGAGCACCAGATCCAAATGACAAAACGCCTATCCCTTTTTCAGCTGCCATTTCATAACTACTAGCCTGCGTGCATGCCATCCATATTGGAGGATGAGGAGATTGTTTGGGTTTGGGTAATATTTCCCTTTCTGGAATGTCAAAATGTTTACCCTTATGTGAGAATAATCCTTCAGTCTGCCAGATATTAGGGATTATATTCAAAGATTCTTCCATGATTTCTCGGGTATCCCTAGGATCGATTCCTAGCCCTAGTTGCTCATATGGGCTGCTGCGCCCAACCCCAAACTCCACTCTGCCACCTGAAAGATGGTCGACCATAGATATTCGTTCTGCAACTTGTATTGGATGATGATTAGGCAGAACAACCACACCAAACCCTATCCGAATTTTTTTCGTCAGCCTTGATAAGGCAGAAATTATCACTTCGGGTGCAGAGGACCCAGAGAAGGTTATCAAAAAATGATGTTCTACAAACCATAAATGATCAAACCCCACCTCATCAGCCAAACGACACTGCTCGATAGTTTCATCAATTAAAGCTGAATAATCAACTTGAAAGTCGTTGTGAGGACGCTGCATTTCATACAGAAGTCCGAATTTCATATTCTATCTCCTAGGCAACTAATCTTATTTTGCTGCAGTCTAACACAGGCAAAACTACTCCTCGATAGAACTGAATTTATGTGTACACTATCAACGTAATTCCCGTCATCCATGGTAGGAGGTAGCATGAATATTTTGATAATGGCTGCTGGAGCTGTAGGTGGTTACTTTGGCTCAGTTTTGTCCACTTCTAATGACGTCACATTTGTGGCTCGAGGAGAGCATTTGCGGAAAATCCAGGAATGTGGTCTTTCCGTGAAAAGCGTCACCAGCGGAAACTATGTGTGCAGGTCTAAAGCTTACAAGGAGCCTCCTCCGGAATACCGAGCTGATCTCGCAATTTTCTGTGTAAAGGATTATCAGAATGACGAGGCCAGTGAAATCATGGCCAATTCGATTTCAGATAACACAACCATCTTGACCTTGCAAAACGGCTTGGGAAGTGGTGAATTCTTAAGTCAAAAGTTCGGTAGTGAAAAAGTCGTGCTAGGAGCAGCCTATGTCGAAGCTTCCAAAGGCGAACCCGGGGAGATCTTCGAGCACGGAGGTGTATGCCGTATAACTTTTGGCAAACAATCTGACCTGCAAGACGGCCGTATAAAAGAACTTGCAAATATCTTTGAAAGTTCCAATATTGATTTCACAGTGTCAGAAAATATACATGATGCCCTTTGGCAAAAATTGGTATTCATTAGCGCTTTGAGTGGTATGACATGCATAACCAAATCCACTTTTAGAGAAGTCATGAACAATCCTTCAACACGAAATATCACTATAAGTCTTGTACGTGAAACTGCTTCAGTGGCATCTGAAATAGTGTCAAATTTTTCTAAGGATACTGTCCAAAATACCATCGATTACCTGGAAACTCACAAAAATGATCTGGTGTCGTCGATGCATCAAGACATGTTGTCCGGCAGGCCCATGGAAATTAACGCAATAAATGGTGCAGTCAGCCGGGAGGGAAAAACCCTTGGGGTTCCCACTCCGATCAACGACTTTCAAGTTGATTATTCATCTTTAATTGATGAAACTATCGAGCAGTGTCGTCGATGCATCAAGACATGTTGTCCGGCAGGCCCATGGAAATTAACGCAATAAATG
>DTSF01000217.1:1583-2547 GCA_012965485.1 Dehalococcoidia bacterium | reverse complement strand
TGCCATATTTCTTCCTTGTCCAAAAGCGGAGAACCGGTCGGTACAAAATGGTTCAGAACTAAAGTTTTCACCTTCGCCTGGCTGGCTATTTCTCCTACTTCGGACATTGTTGTGTGCCCTTCAATTATGTGACTCCTGAATGCTTCGTTTCCAGGATAGGTTTTCTCTATAATTGCCTCCACACCCTCAAGATTAAGAACTTCATGAACAAGTATGTCTGCTCCTGAAGAAAAATCGATTAGAGCTTCGCTTTTAGAAGTATCCCCAGAAAAAACTATTACCTTTCCATCGATTTGAAAACGATATGAGTAACATGGGTCAGCCTCTCCATGAGGCACCTTTATGCAATCTACTTTCAGGTTGGAGTCTTGGTATACATGCGAGTTATCTTCTATCTCGAAAACATTGACCATTGATTTGAAATCCGGCCGTGCTTCATGCTGGATTCTGAGATTGATATCCCAGCTCATGTAGTCGATATATGAATTGGTCATATTTTTCAGTGGCGGAGGGCCGAAACAATCAATAGGACCTTTATGTCCGCTTTGCCAGGTACGGAGAAGTAGAGTTCCATAGTCAGCTACGTGATCTGAATGATTGTGGGTTATGAACACCGCTTTGATGGAATTGGTATCTATTTCTGATTTGGCCAATTGCCCAGTGATCCCATCGCCGGCATCAATTATGTAAACATCTCCATTAACTATTATGGCGCTCGCAGGTTGAGATCGAGCTGCCCATATTCTAGGACCGCCTCCAGTTCCGAGCAAAACTAATTCAGAGGATTTTTTATGCGACATTGTGACTTGCAGCTATTGTGATTTAAATAATAGAGTCATCTAGTTCTTTAACCGTCTTGGTTTAACCCGGATGAAGCAAAATTCATCCAACCTTGGTATGAATTGTGAGTAAGTGTCCATTAAATCTCGCTGATATAGCTTTAGAAGTATTACTGGAGGGATTT
>DTSF01000217.1:0-1573 GCA_012965485.1 Dehalococcoidia bacterium | reverse complement strand
AAGATATGTCAGAAATAGTGAATCCAGACACATTTGGACTTAATGCAGACCCCCGCCTTAGACCGCTTGGCTACGTCGCCTAATAAAAATTTTAGTGGTGCCGAGGAGGAGACTCGAACTCCTACAGCCTATTCGGCCACAGCGCCCTCAACGCTGCGTGTCTACCAATTCCACCACCTCGGCTTGATAAAGTGCCCTCAACCACAACCACCGTGGCAGAAAATTATAGCTACGGCGGGATTGGCTGTCTATAACAAAACTCACTGATGTACCCTAGCGGAGTATGGTCGAGCGGGCGTTATCGGTGAGTTCTCATCGAATCTGGATGATCGGAAGAACTGGTAGTCGTGTGAGCTTTTTGATTGCCCTGTCACTAAATCTGCCACCATCTCACCAGTTATAGGAGACAACTTAAAACCATGTCCGCTAAATCCGGCTACATTGTAAAGTCCAGAAATGTTTGGTGATTCATCTAGGATTGGGTTTCCATCCGGGGTCATGTCATAAAGAGATCCATAGCCACCCCTGCAGGTGGCATCGACAAAGTCAGGAAAACGCTTTATGGCTCTGTTCCAGAATCTGGTTATGAAATCATGGTCTGCATTAAGTCCAAATGTGTCTGGATTCACTATTTCTGACATATCTTCTGGAGCTTCCCCTCCAACAAGTGTATTGGGTGTGCCATCTGTTCTGTAATAGGCCCCACAAGTGTGGTCAATAATGATTTGTTCTAATATTTCAAGTTTCGGCGGTCGCCTTAGATGTACCATTTGGACTCTAATTGGAGTAATTGGAAGTGGGACATCATGCTGGCCGAGCAAGGAATTTGCCCAAGGACCAGTCACATTAATAACAACGTCGGCATTTATTTTGCCAGTAGTGGTTTCTACCCCTGCAATGTGTCCTCCTCGGACGATTAAATTTTTTACTGGTGTCCTGGTCAATAATTCAACACCATTTTTCTGAGCTTCCATGGCAAAGGCATAGGTGGTGGCGACAGGGTCGGCGTAGCCGGCATTTGGTTCGTACAAAGAGATTTTTACGTCTTCTAAGTTCGCTAGTGGGATAAGTTCCATTGTCTTGTCAGGACTCAAGGTTTCTATATTTACCCCTTCTGTTCGGTTCATTTCACCATTTGCTATCGCGGCCCCTGTGTCAGATTCATCAAACAGTAGTATTCTTCCTGTAACCTGGAATTTGAGGTCATATCCCATTTCCTTGGGCCATTCTTCGAAGAACTTCTTTGCATCGGAAGCCATTCTGACAAGTTCAACATTCAAATAGTGTTCTCGCACCATAGCACCAGACCTTCCAGTGGCACCTGTTGCAAGACCACCTTTTTCTATTAGTGTGATTTTCCCCGCATTTCTCCCAGCCAATGCCATTGCTATACTGGTTCCGTTTACTCCTCCACCAATCACGAGTATGTCAGTATTTACGGTTTCCACTTTGATAATCCTCCATCAGACCAAATCTGGGAAGTAGATAGTTTCATCAATTATATGCTTAGATAGGTGCATAGTAATTCAGTTTGAATGGGAGGAACGAAATGACAGAAATACCACCTATTGCG
>DTSF01000216.1 GCA_012965485.1 Dehalococcoidia bacterium | reverse complement strand
ATTTGGGCCCCAAGAGGAGAAATGTGTTGGTTTAGCAACAACTTACCTTCATTTAGATCTTCAAATTTTTGTGTTCTTAGGCGACAATATAAGTAGAGATATCAATTCGGTACCTTGTTATTCGAGATAGGAAATAATATGCCAGAAATCGTAATTGCTACTGAAAACCTGCATAAATTTTATGGATCGAGAGATCAAAAAGTTCACGCCTTAAAAGGAGTGAGTGTATCAATTGCAGAGGGAGAAATAGTGGGAGTTATGGGGCCTAGTGGGTGCGGTAAAACAACTCTTCTTAACTGTCTTTCCGGATTGGATTCAATTGATGATGGGAATATATCCATCCAAGGCAATACGCTAACGGATTTAAATGACGATCAATTGAGTGAATTAAGGGCCAAGAAAATGGGATTCGTTTTTCAAACCTATAATTTGCTTCCTGTATTAACTGCGGTAGAAAATGTTGAATTGCCATTACTAGTTTCTGGATTTTCTGGCAAACAGGCAAGGGTGAGGGCTCTAGAAAAATTAGGGGAGGTTGAGTTGGAAGATTGGCAACACCATCTTCCCGGAGAATTGTCTGGGGGCGAGCGGCAAAGAGTCACATTGGCGAGGGCTCTTGCCAATGATCCTGCCATTGTTTGGGCAGATGAACTTACTGGTAACTTAGATAGCGAAAATGAAAGGCTAGTTATGGATCTAGTAATTCAGCTGAATAAGGAAAACAATCAAACTTTCGTTATTGTCACCCACTCCGATTATGTTGGAGGTCGAACGGATCGGATTATACAAATGAAAGATGGGGAAGTGGTGTAAGAGATGGAAAAAGTTTTCGGCTTGCCGGCAACAGAATTAGCCTTGGTAATGACGGCTCTTATGGTCGTTATATTTTCGATTATCGGTATCGGAGCAGCCAGAAGATTTATTTTAGTGAAGATGGGAAGTCGTAACATCCCAAGAAGAAAAGGTCAAAGTATCTTAATTGTAATTGGACTTATGCTCAGTTCTGCCATAATTGCGACCTCTCTAGGAATAGGAGATACAGTTAGATATTCGGTTAGGTCCGTTGCCTTGGATTTTCTTGGACCAACTGATGAAATCATTAAAGGCCCAGGTAGGCAACTTGTTGGCGAAGAATACTTTGACTATTTCGAATTTGAAAGGATCCAGCAACTAACCCAAGATAACAAGAATATAGATGCGCTGCTTCCATTAATAGAAATTAATTTACCAGCCTCTAATGATGATCTGGAATTGGCTGAAAGTAATATGAGAGTTAGAGGTGTGGGTGGTGCTTATTCTGATAATTTTGATAAGTTAGAAAACTTACAAGGTCAGATCGTTTCTATTAGTTCTCTTTCTGATGACGAAACCTACATTAATTTAGGTGCCAGTGAGACATTAAAGGTTGGCAGGGGAGAAAATATTAGTATTTATACACGATCTGGGAAAGTCGAGTATACCGTACGGGATGTTCTAAAAAATGGTGGTTTGGCAGGAGGTGGTAGAAGCCCATACATCCTATTTGATCTAAATACCTTGCAACAACTACTCGACAAAGAAGGAAGAATCACAAATATTTGGGTTTCCAACGCGGGGACGGGACAAGATTCCTTAGATCTATCCGAGGATGTTACGAAGTTTCTTAGAACTGAGTTGACCGATGCAAATGTCGCAACGGAAATTTTTTCCATTCTTCAGACCAAAAAAATCCCTGATTTGCTATTTGAAGAATCCAAATCTGTTCGACAGACAGACAAAAAGACATCCGAAACCCTTGGCCAAATGTCAGAGAATTTGGAGGCCAACAAATTCGGGGATGATTTCATTAAAGATATAAGTGATTATCAGACTCAATTAACAATTCTGGGAATATTGGATAAATCCGGATTACAGGAAGAAGCTGGAAGTATATTGGTTCTTTCATCTACATTAACTACTCTAAGAGTTGATGACCAAAAGAGTGACAGCATAAGGCTTGCGGAAAGAGTTGCCTCTGGCGTCACTACTATATTTTCCATATTTGGGTCATTCTCCATCATGGTAGGCATGTTGCTGATTTTTCTGGTATTTGTTTTACTGGCTGCAGCAAGGTCAACTGAATTAGGTATGGCAAGAGCTGTGGGATTGAAGCGTAGGGATTTGGTTCAGCTATTTACCTATGAAGGCACGATATATGCATTTCTTGCTGCGATAGTTGGTACACTTGTCGGGGTAGGACTAAGTTTTGGATTGGTGTTCATTCTCAAAGATTTGATTGATACTGACGATTTTGCAATCACACCCTACTATTCCATAATTTCCCTTTTGATATCCTTCTCCAGTGGATTGATATTAACTTTTATTACCGTGGTGTTTTCCGCATATCGGGCCAGTAATCTAAATATTGTTGTGGCGATCAGAGGCCTCAAGGATGAGTTTGTAAAAAAAGCACCAGATCCAATGCGGAAAAAGATATTAGATTTTGCTTGGAATCTAATATTTCCAGTCAAACTAATCCTACGGATTGCCCGGGGACATGGAAATAGAGTAGGAAATCTTGTCCTGTTACAAATATGTCCATTTG
>DTSF01000215.1 GCA_012965485.1 Dehalococcoidia bacterium | reverse complement strand
GGTGTGGATGAGAACATTTTCACAGTTATCGCTTTTGATTTGAATAAAGAATGGTTAGAATCAGAATCTATTGATTTAGACCGAATAGTCTTTTTAGCAAAAGATGGGGAAAAATGGCTCGATACGGAAACATTTCATAAGGGTATGTCCATGGGACCATCAAATCAATATTATGAGAGATTCGAATCAGGATCCGCCGGCTTATCCGTCTATCTCATAGCTATCTCTGATTAAATCCGCAAGAAAAGTCAACTGGTTTAGTGCAACCCACCGGGTACAGTATTTGACATCAGTAATCTTCTTAATAATTGTTCCAAAATTCGCATAGTTCCTGTTCGTTTTCTTGCAATAATGGTTCCAGGTGGTTTCAAAATCACGGTTGTTGAAAATAGGCGAAGGACAATTATATGGCTAGATGTGAAAACTGCGGTCACGACAACCCTTGTTCGAATCTATTTTGTACAAGTTGTGGAATCAGTTTAACTACATTCTGTTTCAACTACCCCCGAAGAACATCTAAGAAAGCCTATGTCGGCCCCGAACACCAATCTTGATATGGTTCTGGAAGAATTACGGAACGTACTTTTTTCGATAGATGCCCTTAGAAGCTCTGAAAAAGAAGCGCTCGATGATATCAAGGCTAACCTTGAAAATCGTAAATCAGAACTACTGATATCTTTAAATCATATCCTCGAATCTGAATCTAAATTTAAAACTCCAACTCGGATCGAGTATTTGTCTAATTTATTACAGGAAGTTCTAGAGTCAGACAATTGGCCCCAATCAGATTCAGGATTATTGGATATCATAAGGTCCCATGACCTTGAGATCACATCAGATAACGAATCCAAAAGGATCATCGTTAGCCCTCAGCCAAACCTGGAAAGCACAGATTCGTCGGTTGTAGAAGAATCGAGACCACCATTCTTTGGTTGGTCTCGCCTTTGGACAACTCTTTTCTCAGAAAATGCCATGTCCACTTTTCTTGGCCTGGGAATATTACTTATGACAGTAAGTTCTCTAGTTCTGTTAGTAAATTGGTGGTCAGATCAAAATTTGCGACCTTATTTGGTTTTGTTAGCAACGGGGCAAATGCTGGCTTTCATCATGATTGGCCACATAGTGAAATGGAAGATTGGTCTTCATCTATCTGGCCTTGCCTTTATTACTATTGGTGCTGTGTGGTCCATATTCGCCGCTGGAATGCTTGCTTATCTGACATTTGATCCTCTTACGGAATATCCCCGAATACCAGGGATTGACCTACAAATAAATTTGCAGCCATTGGCATGGCTGATGGTCGGCGGGATAGCAACACCTATATGGCTTATTCTTGCATACAGATACCAAGGTCATATATTGACACAAGGTGCCGCAATATTATCTACCATAACCTCAGTTTTAATTATTGCCTCATTTGGGAATAGGTGGGAATTATGGGAATGGGCAATCGTCGCACTACCCTTAATCGCATTGATTATTCTGTGTCTGAGAAAATATATTTATAGCCTCAATCAAACTAATGCTATAGATCAACTGTTATGGACAGCGCTTGCGATAGGAATTACATCTCCTCTCATTCTCACCGCAAATTATCTTGGAAATTCAGTTCAACATCCTGGCCCAATAGCTTTTTCTTTCTTTCTAACAGCAGTCAGCTGCGTTTTAGGCATTAGATTCAGCGGAGTTCGTTGGCTAGAGCATGTAGCCGCATTGTTCCTCCCTATGTCCGCGTATTTGTTTTTTTATAGCTGGATAGGCCATACCGCCCCGTACATCAAAATAATTCTCAGCCCAATCGGACTTATATATTTTTATATAGGTCTCAAACTAAGGTTTAGTGAATTAAATAAAATAGAACGAGAGTGGCCGATACTTCGTCCTTGGTTTTTGGTTTCTCTCCTTACAATCATTTTCGTTTCTATGCCTTACGATGTTCCTACGTGGACAAGCGTAACCAGCATGATCATAGGAGCTGTAATTGCTTTTTGGATGGCCAATAAATGGCAAGGAACTCTTTGGCTGTGGATCCCAGTCCTACCTCTCATAGCAGGCAGCTTATATTTCTTATCGTCAATCCCAGAGTATTTATCGATATCTTTCATTGACTGTGGATTTTGCGATACACAGCCTTTCCGCCCATTGGTAGCAGCCTTACTTGCCGCAGCCGGGCTTTTGGGCTTGCGATTGATCAAAGGCAAATTCAACACCGCCAATGGAGTTATTTCTTGGTCAATTTTACTTATATTCACCTCTCTAATCTTATCGCTGCCACAGGATCAGGAAGGAGAGCTATCAGGAATAGTTACCAAATCCTATGTGACTACTCTGCCAATTATCATTCTGTCTCTACTGTCGGTTTCAAAGTTGCTGCGCCATGCCTACATCAAACCTAAGTTGGTCTCCTTAAAGTTATTCTTACGGCTACCACCAAAATTAACCTTTAATAAGGTGGTGCCTGAACGGTCTATCTCATTATCTGAATTTCATATCGTCGCAAAATTTGCTGCCATGTTACTAATACCCATATGGATAATTTCCGTCCTTCGATTTGTTTTTGAAATTCAATCCTGGTTGCCATTTTTCGTACCTGTAGTTTGGTGGATTGGTTCGACAGGATTTGGATTGGCGGTTATTAGAGGCCAAAACCGTCTATGGTTTTATCTTTGCTCAGTGGCAATGCATGCTGCCGTTTACACAACATTAACCTATTCCGGACTTGAAATCAGTACTAATGTCGCCGGATTACTACTTTCTGCTTTCACTGTATTTTATGCCCTCTTTATCGCCCTATGTTTCCAGAACGAACTCAATTCTAACAACAGAAACTATCGCTCATTGTTACCAATTTATGTTCCAGTCGGTGTGGCTGTAGTTTTCGATGCCCTGCTGAGTATTGTGTTATCTGGCTGGAAAACCTGGGACACCTGGGAAGGGTTAACTGTATGTGTGGTATACGCCATACTTTCTATTTTAGTCGCTACTATTAGTAAGTCTCGCTTCATACCCTATCTCACTATGGGCTTGGTATTCCTAGTAAATATTTTTGCGATCGGAATTGTCGGAGGCACTTGGGGGACACGGGCAGTTGGATGGGCAACGCAAGGTTTTGTTTTTTGGTGGCTCGCAATCGGGATCAGAAAATTTCTAACCTTTAGAACAGAACCTCATCTCGCAATATGGATCAATCCTCTAAACAACTCGGCTCACCGCACAGCGTTATTTGCCGCAGGATTCACGTTTTTATCTTTCCTCTTTGAATTCCAAGGATCTGGTGAAAATTTACTTGCCCCAACATCGGTTATTTCCATCTTGGGATTACTCTATCTTGGAAAAGCAATTAAGGAACGAAATTTGACTAATGGTTACATTGCCGGAATTTCTTTATTAATTAGCTGGTATATACAAGTACTTGGAAGAGATTTATCAGGTATCCAGTACTACACTATTCCTGCAGGCTTATATCTCTTAACTTTAGCTTTCTTCGAAGTTCGGCGAAGTAATGCAAAACCGAACCTTAGTACCGCAGCCAATATACTGGGGGTCCTAATCTTAGGTTGCTCTTCATTTCTCCAGTCTTCACTATATTCACAAGAAAACGTTCTTTTCTTTGTGCTACTCACTGGGATTGAAGGTGTGTTACTAACACTATGGGGGTTGTTTGCAAAATTCAAAACCGTCTTTATCGGCGGAATATTAACATTCATACTCAATATCCTTTATCAAGTTGCTTTCCTACTATCAGATTTGAACGGGGCGTTGGTGGCTTTGGGAGTGGGCGTATTGATTATCTTGACGGTGGTTGTCATAGAGCGTACTAAAACTCGGCTGATTTCAAAGAGTAACGAATGGACTGACGCCTTGGAAAGCTGGCACTGGTGAAATCAACTGCCACTCTCCATTAATCTTCAAATATAGCCGATATTGACACTAAACCGAACCCAATATAAAGTCGTTTGACTTCGTAAATTTTGGAAAAACGGGAGAACCTATGAAAGTAACAGGTGTAAAGACTTATGTTATCGAAAATGAAGCAGGAGTAAGAACTGGCGGAGGCGGCCAAACTGAACAATGGTACGTTGGCGGTAAATACTTCCTTATTTTGGAACTATCTACCGATGAAGGAATAGTGGGAATCGGAGAAAAACTCACTGGAAGCTCTTTCACTGGAAAAATGACCTGGAAGGATTTTAAATCTCAAATAGAGTTAGTTCACGAAACAGTTGAGGCTTTTGTTATAGGTCAAGATCCCTTCAATATTGAAAAGATTTACTACGATATGTATGCCGGTAGACATGATTACAGATTACCCAGTCTACACTTCGGAATGGTTATATCAGGAATAGAGATGGCCTTATGGGATATTGTAGGTAAAGCTAATAATCAACCAATTTACAATATGCTTGGTGGGAAGTGTTGGGATAAGCTCAGAGCGTATGCTTACATGCCGCCTATACCCGAAGGGAAACCTGAAAATGCAGGAGCTGTTGCGGAGCAGTTACTCAAAGAAGGTAATACTGCATGTAAGTTTGATCCTTTTCATCCGATAACTGGTGTTCCTAGAGATATAAGTTTAAAAGAAATAACTTATGCGGAAAATATTTTCAAGAGTATAAGGTCTGCTGTAGGCGATGAACTTGAGGTTGGGCTAGGTACACATGGACAGTTAACGACCTACAGTGCAATAAGAGTTGCAAAGGCGATAGAACCATACCAACCATTTTGGTTTGAAGAACCTGTTTCACCTGAAAATATAGACGAGATGGCTAGAGTAGCTGCTCATACTAGCATTCCAATTGCTACTGGTGAGAGGTTAGCCACTATCTTTCAGTTTTCTGAGGTATTGAGAAAGCAGGCGGCACAGATTATTCAGATTGATATTGGTCAAGCAGGAGGAATATTAGTAGGGAAAAAAGTTGCTGCTATGGCAGAGGCAAGCTATGCAGTAATTGCACCTCATATGTATTGTGGGCCCGTGGCAGCCGCAGCGGCCATCCAGGTGGCTACTTGTTCCCCAAACTTTATGATTGCTGAAGCAAACCAAGGACCTTTGCATAAGAAAATATTTAGGGATCCTATAGTCTTTGAGAATGGATATATAGAAATTCCCACAGGGCCAGGTCTAGGAGTAGAGTTTGACCCTAAGGTTCTAGAAAAACATTTGGTAGGCTGATCGCTGACTGGGGGATAATAAGATGTGATCTCGGTTATTCCCCAGGCAACCCCAGAAATCTAAGGTCTTTTGGGATAGTAGATGCGACCCAATCCAATCCTAGGGACCGGTCCAATAAGTTCCCGAAATTTTGACATTCTAGGACTACTCGCAATTTCCTTTTAATTTTATATGAAGATGAACTGTTATCATGCCATTTCAAGCAAATCCCGTTTATTCCAAACTCAAATAATGGTGCCTTAACCCCGTACCGTCTAGATCGACAATTCTGATACCGGATGGGTCGTGGGCTAATGGATATCCAACCGGGCCTGTCGAAACATATTCGATCCCCTTAAGGTTTCGATAGTTATTTCTATGAAGATGGCCCGAAAACACGGCAGAGGCCTTATTTTGATCCAAAAGAGAGATAATTTCCTGCCTCCTCGGGAAAGGGATAACGAAATAATTATCTGGCTCATCTGGGGTTTCTAAAAACAAGGGGTGATGAAGAAAAACTATTTTATGGGTTGCATCCATATTTGATGCTTTCTCGAGTTCATTTTCTAAAAACCCAATTAATGAATCCCATTCCCCAGGGATTAGGGAGGGATCCGAGCATACCGAGCTATTGATGGTGATGAAGTAATCATTTTCGATTTGAAATGAGTAATTATCTTGACCAAATAACTTTCTGTAGCTATTCAAGGTCTCTGGGGTTGGAGTATTACCAACATCATGGTTCCCAGCCACCCAGTAGATCGGGATGTCTTTGTTTAATTGAGAAGTTATCCTGAACAGTTCCTTTCTCTGATCATCTGAGTCTGCTTCATTGACCATATCTCCGCATATAACCACAAAATCAGGTTTGTATTCATTCGTGTGCTGAATAGCCTTTGTGAATAGTTTTGTCTCAGGTGCAAACCCATCAAATTCCTGTTCCACATAGCGAAGGGTCAATCCTTCACGCGACCTTGAAATTGCTTCCTCTTCCGTCAACTTGCTAATGGAAGAGAACATCCCAAATTGAGGGTCTGCCATTTGGATAAAGCGGATTGGCATGTAATTACTCCATACTAGGCTAATCTAATATTTCCGAGGCTAATTGCTCCAAAGCCCTACCTTCAATAGGAGGATTAAACAACCCACTCCGGACATCTCTAAAATATCGTTCAAGTGGGCGTGATTTTTCTAATCCTACTCCTCCGACTACCTTCATCGCTAGATCTGTAATTTCTATCGCTGAGTCGATGGATTTTGTCTTAATAGTACCGATTTCCCGCAAAAGCTCTGGTTGGGATTCAGGATAATTCTCCCAGTCTTCTGAAAAAGAAAATAGAGCTCTTTTAGATATGATGAGTTTGGACTCCATACGACCGATTTGGTCCCTGACGTGAGGTATTTTTGATATCGGACCCGATGCACCCGTTGGCTTTCGATTCATGGCAAAATTTATTGCATAATTTCGAGCTGCATTTGCAACCCCTAAATTTGCAGCACTCGTCATGAGAGGAAACCAGGCTGAGCCCCCAATCGGGTCACCGATAGAACTCTTATGCTTCGATCTGAATAGAAAATCCTCATCCCTTACCCTTACAGCTTTGTAAATGATGTCATGAGATCCAGTTGAGCGCATTGACATTGAATCCCAAGTCTCTTCTACGGAAACCCCTTTGGCATCCATCCTCTGCAACACCCTCGCAGTATCACCCGTCCCGTCTTCCACAGCTGCAAAAGTTATGGCATATGTTAACTCTGGAGCCAATGTGGACCAAGTTTTGCGTCCTTCCAAATCCCACTCACCTTCCCCTTTAGGAATTAGAGTAGTGGAGGGCCTTCCTCCTCCTTGAGGTGATCCCAGGTCTGGTTCAGAGGCAATGTTGTTAATGAGGGCGCCACTTGAAACCACTTCACTAAAGACTCTTTTCCTTATTGAATCGGGCCATTTTCTGGCAATCGCCTCGGCTCCAACCACCATATGGTGCATACCTACCGCTAAGGCAGTAGAGCCATCCCCAGTACCAATTTCAAATTGGGCTAGAAGAATATCAGTCAACCCATAGCCTGGACCACCATAACTTTCCGGAACGGCTGCCGCTAGATATCCTACTTCGCGCATAAATTGGAAATGCTCATGCGGAAATGAACCATCACGGTCATGTTTCACAGAAGTCGGAGATATGTAATTTGCTATTTTTTGGGATTTTTCCAAAAGCTGGTTTTGCTTTTCATTCTTAGGCCACATAATTAAGTATTGACCAAAATAGATTCGGCAATCGCTTCCAGCTCCTCAAAAATTTCTTCTTGTGTTGCAGAAGCGACCCCCACAAGTACCCTATCGACCCCAACCTCTTCAAACCTCGAAATCAATTCTTTATCAGGTGGAAGGCTATGCATAGTTATTTGAATGGTAGAAGGATCCCTGTCTTCAACATCACAAAGTTCTAAAAGCTCTTGTTTAGCCTTAATAATATCTTCGGGAGATAGTCTAATAGGAAGCCATCCGTCCCCCCACCTTGCTACCCTTTTCAAAACATTTTTGGCGTTCCCGCCCAACAACACAGGAGGGTGAGGATCCTGAGCTGGTTTGGGATTGCAAATTATCGGGGGGAAATCTATATATTTACCATGAAATTCAGCCTCTTCTTTGGTCCAAATTTCCTTCATAGCTAAAACATATTCCCTGGCCTGGGTCCATCTGTGATCAAAATCAGCCCCCATAATTTCAGCCTCTTCTCTAAACCATCCCGTACCTATTCCAAATAAAAACCTACCGCCTGAATAAAAATCCAATGTAGCTATTAGCTTGGCCAAATCCAAAGGATTATGTTCTGTAATTAAATTGACGGCCGTTCCGATTCCTAAATTTGTGGTTACAGATGAGGCTCTAGACAGAGCAATCAAGGGGTTAACCCCGAGATACATCTGCTTTGGGATTGAACCGTCAGAAGTTCCTCCGTAGACAGATTTATGATTTACAGGCATTACCGGATGTTCTGGTAACCATACTGAATCGAAACCTAAATCTTCAATCTTACTGGCTATTACCCCGAAATCTCCCATCGAGGCTGTCGCACTCATACTAATACCAATTTTCATTGTTCCTCCTATCAAAACGCGACTCATGTTAATACATCAACTTATATAGTAAAAGAAATCATGAAGACACATTCTGTTAACCTAACCGATAAGTATAGTAAAACCACATTGGGAATATTTGAGGATATGAATGCCAGAACAAGGTCAGAACCGCGTCCAATGGGTCTATTCCTCTAGGAATAACTCAGAATTAACTGAAAAGTACGACGAATGGTCCAAAGATTACGATAAAGATTTGACAGAAGGTTTCGGCTGGACTGCACCCAAAACAGCAGCCGATTTCCTAGCCAAACATATTGGACCCGGCTCGCTCGTGCTTGATGCCGGAGCAGGAACCGGCCTAGTTGGTATGGCATTAGCTACGCATGGATTCCAAAATTTAACAGGAATGGATATGTCAAAAGGTATGCTGGAACAGGCTGACCGAAAAGGCATTTACGCACAGCTTGATCAAATGACCCTTGGTGAACCTCTGGGATATGATTCTGCCGTATTCGACGCCGTGATTAGTGTGGGAGTAATGACCCTAGGGCACGCCACCCCTGAATCTTTTGACGAACTGGTGAGAATCACCAAACCTAACGGATATATTGTATTCACAATACGAACTGATGTGTATTTAAATAATGGGTTCAAAGAAAAACAAGAAGAGATGGCAACGAAAAATTTCTGGAAAATTATAGAGGTTAGTGAGGAATTCCGACCGTTGCCCGTTGGAGAACCTGACGTTATGCATCAAGTTTGGGTATACCAAGTCTTAGATTACTAACATCGGGTCATTTATCCAAGGTTTCTGGATTCTTGCGTGACAAAATTAATCCACCTTTGGAAAAAAGTGTTTCTGTGCATACGCCACCTATTCAGTGGGTTGTCGAAATCGAAATTTTCAATATTGGGTACCTTCGGATTTCCTTGGTCACGCCTAGCTTCATGGGCGAGACGTCCTTTGTTATATTCGGGAAACTTAAGATATTCAAAGCTGATAATTAGTCAAAAATAAAAAACGGATTTTCTTTTGCTGAAGCGGATGATTTATTTTTCTATTTCCCCTCAATTTGACATGTCGGTTGAGGAAAGGTAAAGTTTGCGCGCTATGAAACCGCACGAATTAACTCAGGATTAC
>DTSF01000214.1 GCA_012965485.1 Dehalococcoidia bacterium | reverse complement strand
CCAACACGTCATGATGGTGGCTGCACATTCTTTCGACATTTTAGGAGCAAGGCACAGTGGCTTTAGGGGAGCATATGTTAATCGATATGATCTCCCATATGATGAATCTGATTACGTACCAGATATCATAACTCGGGATTTTTATGGGCTTTGCGAAACATTAGAAGTTTAGTCAAGGACTAGGTTAAATGACTATTAATTATGACAAAGTTCGAATCGGTATGGCTATGTCTGGGTGGCCATTTCCATCTAACGACCCTGCCCAGCTGGGGGTCTATGTCAGTGAACTAGAGAATTTGGATATTGACTCACTTTGGTTCACCGACCGAATAGTATCGGAAACTTTCACCTTGGAACCCGTAGTGGCGATGTCTTTTATAGCTGCGATAACAAAAAAATTGAAGTTTGGCACCAGCGTGATTGGCCTACCTCTCAGAAATCCGACTGTATTAGCAAAAGAGATTGCCACCCTAGATTACCTATCCAACGGGAGAGCATTGCCTGCTGTTGGCTTAGGACCGGAAACAGAAAATGACTACGAGGCCTGCGGTACTGACAAAAAATCGCGTGTAGGTAGAACTGAAGAAGCGGTGGAAATAATGCGTCTACTTTGGTCAGGCAATAATGTGAGCTACAAGGGTAATCACTTTACCCTCAATAATGTTTCTATCGAACCGAAACCCGTTCAAAAAAAATTACCGCCAATTTGGTTTGGTGGAAGAAGCGAACCTGCTCTAAACAGAACTGCAAAAATAGGTGACGGCTGGCTAGTTTCTTATGCTACTGCCGAAGAAGTGTCTTTGAGTATTCCTAAAATAAAAACCCGAGCATTAGAATTTGGTAATCACATTGAGGAAGATCATTATGGTGCCTTGATCAGTTTCTGTTTTGCCGATTCAAGAAAAGAAGCTGAACAATTAGCATATAAATACAATATAGTCCGACGGAAAGATGTCGACTTGAAAGACGTGACGGCCTTTGGCCCGCCTGATATTTTGATCGAATTGCTCGACAATTTTATCAAAGCTGGAGCCACTAAATTTACATTAAGGTCAGCATGTCCCACTGAAATGACATTTGACCAAATGCGTTTACTGGGAAAAGACATCGTACCTCGCTACCACAGTGGCTAACTTAAACTTTGATGAAAGTGAAGTCCGCCTCCGCCTGTATCAGGCGCTTCTAATTCTGGGGGTTTCGTTTGTTCTTACCATCGGGTGTGCAGATGAAAAATCCTACATTGTTTACGACGACGATAACCTCCTTTATACGGTCTCTGTAGAAGACCCCGTCCCAGAAGTTTTTATAAATGGCATCAGGGGAATAAACCCTGATGCCTCCACTGATGGGAAATCTCTTAGTTTCATCACAAATAAATCTTCTCGAAGGCTAGTAGGTGTGTGGAAAGGTGGTTCCAAAATTACGTGGTATGAGCACCCTGAATTTGAGTCATACATTTTCAACCCCTCACCTTTTAATTCATCTGGCTACGTATTCTCTGGACTAAATACATCCCACCTGGATATATATTTCTCTGAACAAACTAGGAACATTACTAAATTCAGATCAATGGATTTTGAACCTTCCGTATCACCAGACGGGAAAGCGATAGCATTTACCAGTGACCGAATCAGTAATTCAGACATATATACAAACGAGAGGCCGTTGAGTGATAGGGACGCCCTAGAAAATATTAAGGAATGGGATATCACTGAAAGAGGAATCAAATACAACACATATCGAGACCATAATATAGACATTTTCACTTCAGATATCGACGGCACCAATACAATAAGGTTGACTTCAGCTAGGGCTTCAGATTACCAACCTGATTGGTCTTCTGATGGGCATTGGATAGTGTTTAGCTCTCTTCGACACAATAATTCTGAAATATTCAAAATAAGAACAGATGGAACCGACCTTGAAAGGTTGACAAATAATGAATACAACGACGATCAACCAGCCTGGTCTCCAGAGGGTAACCTGATCGCGTTTGTATCTGACCGATCAGGCTCGAAAAATATTTACGTTATGGACCCCGATGGAACAAATCAAATCCAGATCACAAATTCTTTATCGGGGCTAAATTCCCCAAGTTGGATTAAATGCAAAGCAGGTATCTTCAAAAAGGCAGGTAACACATGCCCGTAAATTCAATCAAAGTGGAACTCTTGACATTCACTCTATCTCTGAAGGCTATATGATTTTTCAGCGGGAAGATTTTTCCCCCACTGTTGCAAAAGAACCTTGGAGGCAATATCCAGCTTACTCAAATCCCAAATTCGAGATGAATATTGGCTCCTGCGTAATTAAAGGAAACTCTAAGACCAGACTTGTAGATACCGGGTTGGAAAAACTGGACCATGGCATTGACCAGCCTGTTCGCGAAACATTGTTGTCTGAATTGGATGCCTTTAACATCATCCCAAATGACATTGACATTGTCTTTCTAACCCACCTCCATATGGATCATGTGGGTACCGGTATGGTCAAAGACAACGGGGTTTGGAAGCCAACATTTCCCAATGCTCGCTATCTCGCTATATAGTCGGAAAATCTGATTGGGAAATGTTCAGCGGTCTGCTCAATAAGCCCACCTTTAAATACCTCAAAGAGCATATTCAACCCCTACTTTCAAACGGAACACTCGACTTCTTCGATGGAAAAGGCCGTCATTATGGGAGACATAGACAAAAATTTATCAGCTGAAACTAGATCATCTCTGATAGCTTTAATAGAAAGTTCGCTTGCTCTGATAGCCTCTGGACACTTCCCTAACTCTGGATTTGGAGAAATCATAAAAGTGGATTCCAAGTGTTTCTACAGACCGATCCCCTAGAAATTTTTTGATTGGGATTTAACCAAATAATGATGCGGGATATGTGGCCGTTCTTTTCTTTTGAAGAGCAAGGTGATCGCTTTCCAAAACAGCCAAGACCAGATCGCGAATATTTTTTACCTTTACAGGTAATTTTCCAAGGTCTCTATTGTGACCACACATAATGCAAAACAGCCTCACGCCAAACATGTCTTCATCATTGGTCAGAGTTCCAGTTCCGCATCTAGGGCACGAACCTGTAAGAATTATTGTGCTTATCATCTACTAAAATATCTCTGAGTTGTTTTTGTATTCATTGGTCTATTTTTTTGGTAGACACTTCTTACCATACATGAACTCAATTTGAAATGCTGTTTTATTTAATCTCAGTTTCTTGTGAAATTATACGCAACCTTTTAACAAGGTAATCTCTTCTATCCATATACTCCTGCCTACCCGAGCCAGTTTTGCCATATCGATTGTCAAGCTCCGCTATTTGATCCTCAATAACCTGTGCCTCATTAGATCCAATCAACCAAGATTGATGACGATTCCGTAATTTGATAGTCCGTGAAATACCAACAACTCCTATAGATACCAAAAACAATAGTAAGCCTACTGGGCCGGTATACTCATAGCGCATGCTTCCAAATTCATTTGAGATTCGTTCCACAAATTTCGATGTAGGCAGGCCGCTTAAAACCATTTTGGTTTGGCTGCCTTTAGAGATATTCTTCGATTCATATATTGTGTAAACTGTCCCAGCTATTGTCTCTTGGGTTTTAATCTCAAAATCCGTACGTATATCAACACTGTCATGTGGGAATAAAATGCTAGCCCTTTGAACACCATATCTCCAAGTTTTTAATATCTCGGCCTGTTGGCCTTCGTAAGGAATATCATAGCTATACATCACTTCATGGTCCCCTGGGGAAATGGCGGCGATAAGAGCAAACCCCCTGTCAACTTGTATGTACTCTGCCGAGGGAATTAAAGTGTCAAAGACGAAATTTGTGGCATCTTCCGGAATACCAAATCTTATTAAATCCATGGGGCCTGAACCTTGCACATAGGTTAATTTAGACCTGTTGGAAATAGTCGCTAATTCCAAAATTGATATTTTTCGATTCAGGCTGTCGATCCCAGTTACCGAGAAAGATCCTTTTGATAAGAAAATCATATCGTCTTCCGTAGACGTGTCGTAGACCGATAATAGGGCAGGTTTGGCAATTCCAGATTCAATACTTATGTTCCTGACATATACTGCGCCCTTATAAATAGTGGAAACACCGTACAACTTATCCCGACTATAGGGCACACCTTCGAATCGGAAACTGCTTTTAGAATCGGTAAAAGTGTGTTGAGTTTGCGGTTCGGAATCTAATGCGTTTATGTGTAGTGCTACAGAAACCATTTCACCTACCCCCGTCTCTTGAGTAGAGTTAACTATCTCGCCTCTTATATCGATGGTGGTTTGCTCGGCATATAAAATGTCGCCTTGAATTAAACAAAAACAAATAAAACTGATTAGCACAAACACTACTATTTTCAACTCAGTTATCCTTCTTCATAACCGCTATCTAAGGGGGGTTGTTTGATTAGAAACTCTTTGTCTTTGTCAGATATTTCCAAAGTTTTCAAAACTAGAGCGGCTTCAGTCATGTGCACCTGTTTTAGCCAAAGGTAATCTGATTCACTTACATTGCCCACAGACATCTCGAGTTCAGCATGCCTGAGCCCTTCCAATGCAGACTCCCATCTCCTCTCCAAATCTGCTTTGAGAGAAGATTCATCTTCAGGCAACGGTGATTTGGAGGCGATTTTTCTGATTATTGGATATGCAACCAAAACGGCAAGGATAAGACTGATGAATATTGCAGATATAACCAACATCTATTCTGATATCCCCAAAGGATTTTGATCTACGCTCACATTTGGTAACTGTAATCTCTTCCTTTGAGTTCGGTTTTTTGGAGACAGTGAAATCAGAGTTCCCAAAATCAACACAGGGCCTGCAGCCCACATCCATGACACTAATGGATTAACTAATACTCTAAAAACTGCCTGGCCATCCTCTTTAAATTCTGAAGGAACAAGATAAAAATCTTCTAGAATAGTACTGTGTATTGCCCCCTTGGTAGCAGCGATCTGAAATTCAGGATAAAAAGCACGGTACGGGTGCATGTACCCGATATTTTTATCCCCCGACCATACCTCAAATTTAGCAATTTCTTCCACTCTATCTGGGTATGATTTTTCCGATACTTCAAGGTATTTAAAAGTGTACTTCCCGAGTACCTCGGAATCTCCTGGCCTCATAACCACGTCTTTTTGAACATCATAGAAAGAGGACGCTGTTATCCCTACAGCAAGCATGATTATACTTAGGTGGACAACATATCCCCCGTATCTTGGCCGATTGGCACCAATCAGTGAAAAAAAAGCACGCCCCCAGCTTTCTCCATGTGAATGTCTTGATCTACTTCCTCTGATTAGCTCTTGAAACACGGTCGTGAGAGGTACGCTGCATATGGCAAAAGATATCAACACCCAGTATTCCCTGATTCCACTTATTAGGCTTAAGAGAAATACCAGACAGAAGACCATTAGAGGCAACCGCAACATCCTATTAATTGACCCCCAACCAGCTTTCCTCCATGGCAAAACAGGTCCAATGCCCATCAAAAAGACTAATAAAAGCATTAATGGACCGTTCATTTTGTTAAAAAATGGTTGTCCGACAGTCATGGTTGTTTCATCGACTGCTTCAGAAAATATAGGAAATATAGTTCCCCATAGAGTTATAAATGCTATAAGGAGAAAAAGCATATTTTGGGCCAAGAAAGCTGATTCTCTTGAGATTATCGAATCCAATCCGGACCGGCTTTTTAAAGTGTCAAATCTAAAAATGAATATAACTAGAGAAATGAATAGAGTTACCGCCATCACGGCCAGAAAAACCCATCCCATGGTAGATTCAGCAAAGGAATGCACTGATGGCACCGGGCCACCTCGATTGATGAACATGCCCATTTGAGCCATTGCAAACGCCACTATGATCAATACCATATTCCACATGCGAAACATTCCGCGGCGTTTCTGCACCATAATGGAATGCACAAAGGCCGTCATTGCCAGCCATGGCATTAAGGCAGAATTTTCCACAGGATCCCAGGCCCAGTAGCCACCCCAACCTAAAATGGTATAAGCCCACCAAGCGCCCAACAATAATCCCGTCGTGAGAAGTAACCATGAAACCATCCCCCATAGCCTGCCTTGATCAACCCATTCATCTCGACCCCCTCTACCAGCTAATAAGGCTCCAATAGCAATAGAAAAAGGCAAGGCAACTGAAATAAGGCCAAGCATTTGAAATGGTGGATGGATAAACATTCCAAAATGAATCAGCAACGGATTCATTCCTTGACCATCTTCAAGAGCAATCTGATGCCTATCTAATGGGTTTGCTAAAAACAAAATAACTGCTAGAAAAAATAACAGCACCATGCTCATTACTCCCAAAGCATAGGGAGATGTGTATGGCAATTTACTATTGAGAATTCTTATTGTAATTCCAGCCATTAAAGAAAAAGCAACTGCGATGTAGAGGAGTGACCCTGCGTTTCCGGAATAAAAAGCTACCCAAGCGTAGACTTTTGGCATTGCTATGTTGCTATTTTCAGCGACATATTTAACGGAAAAGTCATTTGTGACAAATGCGTAAATCAAAGCTGCCGTAGCTAATATGAGGAGAGGGCATATCGAATAAAATCCCCATCTAGCACTAGCTGCAAGGTCTCTACCATTCAGCATTCCCCCAGCGAACCCGACAACAGTGGAGTATGTTGCCATCATAAATGAGAGTATGAGAGCTATTTGGCCGAGTTCTACCATCTAAAAAACACCATACTTAGAGAGTTTATGTTCCAGATCACTCATTGGAGATTTTATTAACCACAGAAAAATATTTTTCCTTTTCTTCATTGGAAATAACCTCGCCTGCTAAGCCATGAGTCATATTTAAAGGAGTGTTTTTTTGCCTTTTTCTCATTACATAAACAGCCAGTCCAACGGCTATCATCGCGAAAATGAGAGCGATTGGGGGCACCAGCCAAACATAAATACTTATTCCTTCGGTAGATGGTTCCAAGAGGATAACAGGACCATATTTACCTACAAAGTAGTCTTTTATTTCATCCTCTGTTCTTCCTTGCTTTACCAAATCTTTCACAATTGCTCTCATGTCGGAAGCAATTTGGTTTTGTGATTGGTCTATAGATTCTCCAGGACAGACTGGGCACATAATGACACTATTTATCTGATTGATTCTGTCTTCTTCCTGAGAAACAAAGTGAGAATTCTCCGCTATACACGAGGTATTAAGAAACAAAACAAGCATAAGTAGAGAATTTATCAGACTAAAACGAATATTTTGATAGGATGCGTTTTTCATTCCACTATTAAAAACCCAACATCCATTATCACCTAATATCCTAGATGGTAGTAGGCCAAAGGGATAGATATTGAGAAATAATCTCATACCTCTAAGCCAAAGATTTAATTTGGTTTGTCTGCCAATACTAGCTCCACCTTCCTAAGTTCACCGTTCCTATAGAAACTCACCTCAACACTAGATCCGGGTGGATTATTGAGTAAAAACTTAGAAAGATCTCCTGAATTCTCAATAGCTGCTTTGTTCAACATGACAATTACATCCTCTGTCAGTAAACCTGATTCGTCAGCAGGAAATCCTTTCACGACTCCTGCAATAATTACGCCATCCGCAACAGGAAGATTTAACTGTTTCCTGATGGAATCAGTCACATTGAAAGGAGTTATTCCCAAAAACCCTCGCATTACATACCCAGAACGCAGTATCTGGTCAACCACGACATTTGCATCATCGATATTTATGGCAAATCCGATTCCATTGCTGTCGTTAATTATTGCTGTGTTGATGCCAATAACCTCCCCTCTACTGTTAGCCAAAGGGCCGCCACTATTACCAGGGTTGATAGAAGCATCAGTTTGTATAAGATCAACCATCGCTTTTTGAGCATCAGTTTGTATTGTGCGGTCAAGGGCACTCACAACACCTTTACTTACCGTAGGGCCTCCTTTAAGGCCCAGAGCATGTCCGACGGCAATAACATCTTCACCAACTTCTAAATTTGAAGATTTGCCGAACTTTGCTGGGGTTAACTTAGCCGCCGCTATTTTTATTACGGCCAAATCGGTAATACTATCGCTTCCAACCAGATTCGCAGGATAAGAACGGCCATCACTCAGGGTGACGGTCACGTAGTCTGCACCCTCAATAACATGATTGTTCGTAAGTATATTCCCAGCTTTATCAAGTATAATCCCTGAACCAACTCCAGTTTGTGGGACAATTTGATTATATAGGCTAATTGCTACTGAATCGGTAGATATCTGAACAACTGAAGGTTCCAACTCACGAACAGCTTCGACCGTAGTCATGGAATCATCATGAGAAGAGACTGATATAAAATCAACCGGTGCAGAAGTTGAAGTTACCAATGGTGGAAGAGGAATTTGAGTAACCGACACCGGAGTTTCCACACTCTCTGATGTTGAAGGCAGACTCTGAGCCCCATCGACCGATGTTACATGGGTTTCTGTCTTTGATGTTAAGCCATCCCCCACAGGGAATTGATCTGTATTTTCAACACGGTAACAAGCAAAGTTAACCAACAATAAAGATAATGCAATTGCGAGAGTGATTTTAATCATTTTTTTGTTATCTTTCCCTAGGATTCAATGCCCTCGTAGAGGGCCTTCTCCATTGCAGATATTTGGTTTGTTCCATGAAATGCTGATGGATTACTGAGGAGGATGCTACGAGTCCATCGGAGTAAAGGCCAGCCCGATTCCCATGTCTATCAGTCAGAAGGCCTCCAGCTTCCTCCATCAATATAATTCCCGCTGCTTGGTCATACGGTTGCAGTCGATGATGGACATAAATATCGGTTCTGCCTGTCGCTACGTAGGATATTCCTAAGGCCGATGATCCCATCATCCTGGTAGTTTTTATTGCAGGCCACATTTTTCTCAACATTTGCAAGGTATCTGTTGTGCCTTCTACAGGGCCATACGCAGGGTCCGTTCCAATGACTACATTCTGGAATTCTGAAAGATCGCTTACCTGAATCTTTTCTTCATTGAGAAATGCGCCTTGGCCTCTAGCTGCGTGAAACATTTCGTTATTGAGTGGATCAAAATTAGCACCTGTGACGACTTCTCCATCCTTTGCAAGTGCAATAACTATGGAAAAACAAGGAATACCCCAAGCGTAATTCTGGGTACCATCAATCGGATCAATTATCCAGGTCCAACCCATCGTTGGGTCATCGCCTTTCCCTTCCTCTCCAAAAACCCCGTGTTCAGGGAAGTGTCTCCGAATAGCAGTTCTAATATGATCTTCACACTCTTGATCCACATTCGTGACAATATCGTTCTGCCCTTTATCAGAAACCTCCTTGGCTTTTGGCCACCAATCCAGCAGTATTTCGCCTGCAGATAAAGATATTTCCCTCGCTACCTCCCGA
>DTSF01000213.1 GCA_012965485.1 Dehalococcoidia bacterium | reverse complement strand
AGGACCGGTGAATGGTGAAGATTCACTTGAGTCGATGCCAGGACTGAAACTTCAAAACAGGATAGCCCTCAGAAACGCGGGCCATATTTCTCCTCATGATATAAACCAATACCTAGCCAATGGAGGGTACGCCGGCCTTTACAAAGCTCTGACTGACATGTCTCCTTCAGAGGTTATAGACGAAGTTAAGAATTCCGGTCTTAGAGGGAGAGGGGGAGCTGCATTTCCTACAGGCTTGAAATGGAGTTTTTTGGTTGGATCACCCGGACCTACAAAATACATATTATGCAATTGTGAAGAAGGTGACCCCGGTGCCTACAATGACAAAGGGATCTTAGAGAGTGATCCCCACACTCTGCTAGAAGGCCTTGCAATAGCTGGTTACGCCACTGGGGCATCCAACGGAATCGTCTTCATAAGACACGGCCATGATGGCCCTATAGAAAGAACCGAGAAGGCTATTGAACAGGCCTACGATCTAGGATTAATTGGAAACAACATATTAGGAACAGATTTCAATTTTGATATTGAAGTTGCCCTGACCGGCGAATCTTATGTAGCAGGTGAGGAAACCGCTCTGATGGAAGCGGTGGAAGGGAAAAGGGCCATGCCCAGATTCAGACCACCGTTCCCGGCGGCTTTTGGGGTTTGGGGGAAGCCAAGCAACATTAATAATGTTAAATCACTTTCATATGCTCCTGAGATCATCTCAAAAGGGGCTGACTGGTTCTCCTCTATTGGTGTCAACCAGAGCACTGGGACTGCCATTATTTGCCTTAGTGGCGATGTGAATCGCCCAGGGTTATATGAGGTTCCAATGGGATTGACCCTTGGTGAAGTGATAGATGATCTGGGTGGAGGGGTCACTGGCAACGGACAGCTTAAGCTCTTACAGACAGGGGGGCCTCTTGGGGGAGTGTTAGGGCCAGACAGCAAGGATATTCATATAGATTTTGACGAAATGAGAAGCGCCGGAGCTATTTTCGGGTCCGGAGGAATAATTGTTGGAAGTGACAGGGTTTGTGCTGTGGATTTGACTAGAGTTCTGGTGGCTTTCTGCCAATTTGAATCCTGTGGTAAATGTTTCCCTTGCAGGTTAGGTATGGAACATCTACTGGAAATCGTAGAAAGGATATCGAACTGCGCTAGTAAACCTGGGGATATGGACTTGATGAAAAGTATTGGCGGCACAATGGAAGCCGGATCTCTTTGTGGACATGGCCAACTGGGTTTCGGTCCTATAAGGTCCGCTATCACCCATTTTGAAGAAGATTTTCGACTCCACATAGAGGAAAACCGTTGCCCAACAGGAAGCTGTGAGCGACCGAAAATAGTACCTAAAAATACTAGACCCTACGCTACCGATCACATAACCGGGGAGTGACATGTCAGACAAAGTTAATCTCACAATAGATGGAATAGAAATACAGGTTGAGCCAGGTAGCATGATAATTCAAGCTGCCATGGATAATGAAATGTACATACCATACCTGTGTTACTACCCCGGAATGAAACCCTACGGAGCCTGCCGGATGTGCGTGGTTAAAGCAGAAGCCCCTACCCCAGATGGTAGTTATAGAGCACTGCCTGGGAGCCCAGCCTCTTGCACAACTCCTGTCTCTGAAGGAATGAGAGTTGAAACCAATACAGACGATTTAGTGGGTCTTCGCAAAGGAATCATGGAGCTACTAATATCAGAGCATCCCCATGGTTGTTTGAATTGCCACAGAGTTGAACTTTGTGGTCCTACTGATGTATGTCTTAGACATGTTTCAGTAAATGACCGATGTGTCACATGTCCGAAAAATGAAAGGTGTGAGCTAAAAGACACTGTTAGATATATGGAAATGGAATTGACCACCCCACTGACATACAGCAACAGACACCTTCCTTTGGAGGTGAAGGATCCATACTGGGACATGGACATGAATTTATGCATCGTATGCTCCAGATGTGTAAGGGCCTGTGACGAAGTAAGAGGAGACCGAGCGATTACCTTAATAGACAAATCCGGCAGGAGCATAATTGGGACCGCAGCCGGTACTTCCTTACTTGAATCCGGGTGCGAATTTTGTGGGGCGTGTATAGACGTCTGCCCCACCGGAGCAATCGTTGAGAGGGATTACAAGTGGGATAAAGCAGTACAAAAAATTTCAACCACCTGCCCTCATTGCCCAGTTGGTTGCCAACTAGATCTTGATGTCAACAAACGAAACAAAGTGGTGAGGTCTATCCCGAACCGGCAAGCAGAGGCCAATATGGGTATGGCTTGCTTTAAAGGCAAGTTCGGATTGGATTTTGTTAACAACAAAAATAAATTGAAGAAGCCTATGGTGCGCAAGAATTCGATACTCGAGGAAGTCACCTGGCCCGAGGCACTAGATTTTGTGGCCAGCAAATTAGAAAATCACAAGAAAGGTGATTATGCTTTAATCGCATCTGCAAGAGGTACTAATGAGGACAATTTTGCTGCTCAAAAATTTGCAGGCCTGAACAAGAACAAGCGCAGTTAATTGAGCGGTGGAGAAAGAAGCCATTTTCGTTTACAACCCGCCAACCAGCTTGGGGGGTAACGGGCA
>DTSF01000212.1 GCA_012965485.1 Dehalococcoidia bacterium | reverse complement strand
CCATTTCGATAATGGTGTCGCAGAGGTCTTTGATACTAGTCTGAATGCCTGTGCCAACATTGTAAAATTCGTCTGTTTTATCAGACTTAATTGCCGAAATATTACACCGAGCAGCATCTTCAACATATATGAAATCATAAGCTTGACTACCATCACCATTTATTTTTGGAGAATGGCCCGAATCTATATTGTTGAGCATTATAGGAATTACACCAGTATAAGCTGCATTCTGATCCTGGCCTGGGCCATAAACATTCATGTACCTCAGGCCAACATAGTCCAAACCATATCTGTCATGGAAAGCCCTACACATTGCTTCGCCGCAAATCTTTGTTGCTCCATAGAAATTGCGGTTGTTAAACGGATGGTTTTCAGTCATAGGAACCTCAACTGCATCACCATAAACTGAGGCCGAAGAAGAATAAACTAATTTTTCTACATTATTATTTACGCATGCTTCCAATACATTGAAGGTTCCTGCTATGTTTACATCAAATGCTGTTCGTGGATAGTCCTTACAATGTAAAAGCCACATGGCAGCCAAGTGGAAAACAAAGTCTATACCCTTCATGGCTTCATTTAACACGTCGATGTCCCTGATTTCCCCCCCATGAAGGGACACACGACACCTCTTGTCTGTCAATGCTTCTTGGAGATTAGCCAATTTACCTCTAGTAAAATTATCATATATGACAATTTCCGAAACCTCTTCTTTTACAAGCTCATTTACAACATGACTCCCTATGAATCCAGCACCACCAATGACTAAAATTTTTTTATCTTTCATATTATTTCTTCCCTAAATTAATTTAACATCAAACAATTCTAATTAAAACTACTTAGGAACCATTTACTCTAATTTTTACTACTAAATTTTTTAGTATTAATGAACATAAATATTGGACTCAAAAGATTTTTCGATTTTGGCCTCCAGTTTAATAATAAGTGTGACCACTAGTAACGAAAAAGTATAGATAAGATCGATTTTCAAATTATTACGTTTATTTAGCTCCAAATAATAAAACAATATGGAGCTGGGATGAACTTTGTTAATACAACTAGCTGGCGATAAAGACTTTTGAACCCAGTTAGAGTTATCTGAGGCTGGTCTATTGGAAAAGGATATCTGGTTATCCAAGCGTGATAATGGAATCAGTAAAATAGCATATAGAACAAATATAAGAAACATGTTTATACGCTCAGTCAAGCTCAAATTCTTCCTCCCACGCCGTTTTCTCATGCCAAATAGGTTGTTCCTCCTTGAATAATATCAGATTATCAAGAATTAACACGTCCATCTCGGTCCTCATGAAACAACGATAAGCATCTTCAGGTGTGCAAACTATGGGTTCACCACGGACATTAAATGAAGTATTTACCAGGACAGCACAACCTGTTTTTTCATAGAATGATTTAATTAAATTATAGTACTCTGGATTGTGTTCTTCATTCACTGTTTGAACTCGGGCACTGTAGTCAACATGTGTTATTGCCGGTATGCTACTTCTCTTCTGGTTAACACGGCCAATAATATCTTCAACCTTGGGATTATCATACCTAATCTCTTCAATAACTGAAGCGACAATTAACATGTAAGGTGATTCTCTGTCCAAATCAAAATAGGAAGAGGCTTCTTCGGATAATACACTAGGTGCAAAAGGCCTGAATGATTCTCTATATTTTATTTTTAGGTTCATCACCGACTGGGTTTTGGCTTTTCGGGGATCACCTAATATTGAACGCGAACCAAGGGCCCTAGGTCCAAATTCCATCCTTCCTGAAAAGTGACCAACTATTTTTCCATTTTGTATCAAATCTGCGATGACTTCCGATCTTTCTTCCTTTTCTACTACTGAATAAGGAATTTGGTTCTCTATAAGATGGTTTTCAGTCTCATATCTATTAAATTGGGGTCCAAAGAGTGAGCCACCTTGTTCATAACGTTTAGACACAGACTTTTTGTCTTTGTAATACAGCGCAAGGGCTGCTCCTAAAGCACATCCTGCGTCTCCTGAGGCCGGCTGAATCCATATATCCTTAAAGGGACCATCACGTAGTAATTTACCATTGGCCACACAATTTAATGCAACACCTCCAGCCAAACACAAATATTCCTTCCCAGTTTCCTTCCGAACAAAATTAGCCATACTAAGTATTATTTCTTCAGTTACGACCTGAATGGAATGGGCCAAGTCCATCTCTTTTTGGGTCAATTCTGATTCGGGCTTTCGAGGCGGACCATTGAATAATTTGCAGAACTTAGAATTTATGGTGTTTTTTCCCGAAGTGAAGGAAAAAAAATCCATGTTCAGATTGATAGAACCGTCCGCAAATATATCTACCAAATTCTCTTTTATCATCTCTACATAAATTGGTCTTCCATAAGGGGCTAGTCCCATTAACTTGTACTCACCCGAATTAATCCGGAAACCACAATAATACGTAAAAGCCGAATAGAGGAGACCAAGCGAATGGGGATAATTCATTTGACCCAAGAGTCTTAACTCTGTGCCAGAACCATAACCATAGCTAGCAGTTGCCCATTCGCCTACTCCATCAATTGTTAGGATGGCTGCTTCA
>DTSF01000211.1 GCA_012965485.1 Dehalococcoidia bacterium | reverse complement strand
TAGGCGAACACGAAGGACATGGAGTCCGAATATTCACAAAGCCACTGTTGAAATTGATGGCCAGATGAAAAAAGTCAAATTATGCACCCGCTGCTTGAGGACCCAATACAAAACGGCGATGAAAGACTGAGTACTGAATCAATAAAGCTTTGTAGTTTTCTTTATACATCAATCGCTGCGTTGACACTGCTTGCCTTGCCTTACTATCATTAATTCTGATCATTTTTAGTATTAGCTGCTTGCTTAGCAGCTATGAATAAGTTCACATATTGAGGTTCAATTGCATGGCTGAATACAGGAAACCCGAAGCGGTCGATTGGGCGAGAGAAAATCTTCGCGGGCAATGGACCACCCTAATGACCCCTTTTACGTCAGAAGATGAGATAGATGAGGAGGGACTTCGCAGAGATATACAGCATGTGAAATCTTTAGGTACTAAAGGTGCCGGTTGTACCTGGGGCATGGGAGAGTTCTGGACTCTAACCAAAGAGGAAAGATTGCGAGTATATGACATTGTGAGCGATGAAGCGGGGAATGACTGGCCGATCGGAGCTCACGTGTCCCATACCTCTTTAAAGGAAATGCTAGATCTAGCCAGCTATGCGGAACATGCTGGGTTTGATTTACTAATCGTGGCTGCTCCTTACTTTGCTACAAGAACCGAGAACCAGGTGATAGATTGGGTCAGAAGTTTAGCTGACAACACAGATTTGGCGATTATGTATTACAACTCTCCGCAGTTTGGAACTGTTTTAGATGCAAACGGTTTAGACCGCATTTGCAATATTTCGAATGTAGTAGGAGTCAAAGAGGCCAGTTTCAATCCAGAACTTTCAATCGCCACTCACTTAAAAGTAGGGAAGAAAGCTATCATAAGTACACCTGATGAATGGATATTCCAGAAAGGAAAAGAACTAGGTTTTGAGCAACAAGTTATGTTTGCCAACACCTCTGATTGGAGATTTGACACACCCGATTCCAACTATTACGTACAGTTTATTGACAAAGTGATGGAAGGGGATCTAGATGACGATTTTTATGACACTAACATAAAACCAATTAAAGAGGTTTCAGACAAATGGTGGAAATACACTGTGCAGAAAATGGGAGGAGCTTTACCTGCTTCCTTATGTAAGTACTGGGGTGAACTTATGGGAATGTCAGGCGGCCACGTCAGGGCACCACTGACAGATCTTACATATGATGAAAAAGAACAGTTAAAAAATGATATAGCAACCGCTAAAGGCATGCAGTAAATAGGAACATAGAACAGAAATAGTCATGAATAGTCACGAGGAATACACGAAATGATTCTTATGGTAAGTGTCCAAGATCTATATGAAGCAAAGCAAGCTCTAAAAGGTGGAGCCGATATAGTCGACGTTAAGAACCTTCAAGAAGCCCTAGTAGGTTCAGCTCATCCTAATGTAGTAAAAGAAATCAGGGACGAGGTTCCAAGCGCACACCATGCAAGTGTGACTCTAGGAGTGGTGCCTAACCAAATAGGCACGGTCTCTATGGCTGTTTATGCCGCCGGAACCCTTGATGCAACCTCGGTCAAAGTAGGCTTCATGGTGAGTGAATACAATGTTGCACTAGAAACGTTATTAGCAGCAAAAGAAGCTTTAACAGGAACTCAAACTAAACTCATCGGTTCACTTTTCGCAGACAACCTCCTCTATGATGGTGGCATTGACCCAGACCTGATGGTGAAATTAGCGAAAGAAGGTCAATGTGACGGCTTTTTAATAGATACTCTTGTAAAAGACGGTAGGAATTTATTCGATTTTGTACCTGAAGAACGTCTCAAAGAAATGGTTTTGGAAGGGAAGGAATTGGGCATGAGCACAGCTTTGTCAGGCCATCTGAAGATGAGTGACCTTGACGAACTATCAAGGGTTAACCCCGACATAGTTGGGGTCAGGGGAGCCGTATGCCAAAAAGGCGATCGGGATTCTAGGGTTCATTGGGAATCTGTATCGGAGTTCAAAAAACAACTAGATCTCAGGCAAACCGGTGAGTTAAATGTATACAGTGGAAATGGAGCCCCGTCAGTAAATCAAGAGTCAGACGGATGGATAATAATAGATGGCACCGGAAAGACCTGTGCCGGGATAATAGCAGCTCTTAGTGTGCATATAAGTGACGATTCTTCATCGTTTGTCGAAGTGATCATACCTGACGTTCTAAACACATATGACCTAATAGTCTGGGCAGAGAAAAATAGCCATGACATCGTCACTCAGAGAAAAGATGGGGAAGGCTCTGTGAGAATGCTCATTAAGCCATAACTCAGCCGCCAATCAACAATTGGAGATGCACTCGACAATTCATTTTGTCGAGTGTTTTTCTATTATGCTAGGATTAAAGAACTGTTATGAACTCAAATATTTATGAACTGGTTGGATTAATACGGGATATCGCATTCATCATTTGCCTTCCGTTGATTTGCACTTTCCTATTCTTAACTATAAAAAAAATCAACCGTCTGCTGGATTCGCTTACTAGGAACTCTCAAAATGTGGAAAGCATCATTGATACCATCGCAGATAAATTCTCAGGGAGCATGGGGCTTTTCAGCGGCATTA
>DTSF01000210.1 GCA_012965485.1 Dehalococcoidia bacterium | reverse complement strand
TGACCATAAGTTTATCCGGCGGCAAGACGGGTGAAGAATTGAAAGCTGAAGGCAAATGAAACACCTCGTACTCACAACAATCGCAGCTGTGGTTTTGGTGGGGTGTGGTGAGTCGGCTAAAGACATCTCAATACACGATTCTGCCGCAGCAGGAGACATCGAAGCTGTCACACAACACTTGGCAACTGGGACAGATGTGAACGCTAAGGATGATTGGAATTTTACTCCTTTATCTTATGCGGCTCATGCAGGCCATATAGAAATCGCCGAGCTACTCATCGCTAACGACGCGGAGGTGAATGCGAATGATGACAATGGATTCACACCGCTCGATTATGCCATGATTGATAAACACAGCGAAACCGCTGCACTGCTCCGCCAACACGGCGGCAAGACAGCTGAAGAATTGAAAACCACTGAACCGGTTGCCGAAGCCGCACAACCAGAACCGTCGACAGCCAAAGCACCAGACATCTCAATTCATGAAGGTGCTAGTTTGGAAGGAAACATCGAGCCGTTAAACAGCATGGCTGCTGGTGCGGACGTGAATGAGAAGAGTCGTTCAAACATGCCCACTTTTTTTGATGTTTTTTTTGATATTTTAACTAAAAAACCACTGTTGGGAGTTATTCTTGCTGCATTCTTAATTATAATATTATTATTTATTCTTTTCCATGTTAATAGCTATTTGAGAAGCCGTGCCCTTAATCTTGGTCGCGCTGATAAACTTACTGAAACAGCAAACACTCTTAATGTGAATTACTATTCTGATGGTATAGATTCAATATACGAGAGTATTGCATTTAGTAAAAAATCAGAAAACGGTTCAGATATAGTGAGTAACTTAATGCAAGGTGAAGTCAGCAATACTAAATTTGCAATCTTTGATCGGGAATACACTGAAAGATGTGATGATTCATATACGACGAAGAAATATACCGCAATTTATTTCAGTTCTGCGAATCTCAACTTACCTCGTTTCACATTAAAACCCGAAGGTTTCGGGGATCAAGTTGCTACTTTAGCACAACTAAATTTAAGTACTTTTAAAAGCGAATATCAGGATATTGATTTTACTAGTCATCCGGAATTTTCAAAAAGGTTTTTGTTGCAAGGGGAGGACGAGGAAAAAATCCGCGCCATATTTACTGATAAATTATTGGATTATTTTTTGACTCATCAGAAGATTACAATTGAGGGTAAGGGAAATATTTTAATAGTTTACCGTGAATCAATATTGCAGTCTGACGATCGGATTTCTACTGATCAGTGGACAGCTTTCATGGATACGGCTTACCAAGTATTTCAGCAATTCACTGGTAGTTCCGAACAGCTCAGTCTATCAGATATTCTAAAAGCCGCTGGCAAATGAAACAACTCCTACTCACAACAATCGCAGCCGTGGTGCTGGTGGGGTGTGTGGGAGTATCAAAAACAGAATTACTCAAAGATGAAGAAGGAAACCTCATAATCTTGCCCGTTGAACCAGTTCCCGAAGCTGCAACACCAGAACCGCCGACAGCTAAAGTGCCAGACATCTCAATTCACATAGCTGCCATGCAAGGAAATCTTGAAGCAGTCAAACAGCACATTGCTGCTGGTGCGGATGTGAATGCGAAGGATGTGAATGGATACACACCGCTAGATTGGGCCATCTTTAACAAAGACACCGAAACCGCCAACCTCCTCCGCAAACACGGCGGCAAGACGGGTGAAGAATTGAAAGCTGAAGGAAAATGAAACACCAACTGAGACAGGCATTTACACTCATTGAGCTTCTGGTGGTGATTGCTATCATTGCCATCCTAGCAAGCCTGCTTCTTCCTGCCCTGGGGAAAGCTAAAGCTAAAGCGAATAACATCAAGTGTATTAGCAACCAAAAGCAAATCGGCCTATCGTTCATGATGTACGCTGGGGACAACGATGAGTTCTACCCGACCCTTACAAATTGGGCGACTTCAGGAGGTGGAAAAGGGAACAGCAATGCTTACAGTGGCAGGACTGAAGTTAAAGACAGGCCATTAAACGCATACGCCCAATCCGTTGAAGTTTTTGCATGTCCTTCAGACAAAGGAGATTCATTGAGTAATGTAGACCACTGCTACACTGCTTGGGGAACAAGTTATCTTCCTCAATTCAGCCATGATTCTTTCCGCGTGAAAATGGTTTGCGATATTAAAAGAGGTCGTTCCATTAAGTCGGGAGAAATAGCCCTAAGCCCAACAAACAAAATCATTCAAGGCGACTGGACTTGGCATCCAAATCGTACAAAGGACAATCCAAAATATCTGTGGCATAATGTTAGAGGTCAATTTCGAAACAACATTTTATTCGGAGACGGACATGTAGATTTCTTCAAATTTCCAAATGAAGCTCCAAGTTGGATATGGTCTCCCCCACCGAATCCTGCATGGAAATGGTGGTAAAGAACAAAACTAAACCAACCCACTCCACCACTTGAACGCCGCGGGGTTTTGAGGCAACAGTTAAAACGCCTTGAAAACTGCGCTCAACGGAATGACAGTCGGCTCACCATGAAATCACAACTGATCGCAATCGTCGCAGCCGTGCTGATGGTGGGGTGTTGCAC
>DTSF01000209.1 GCA_012965485.1 Dehalococcoidia bacterium | reverse complement strand
ATACCTTAGGGACGTAAGGCTTATGAAAAGTAGCGTAGAATGTTGTTTATTTGAATGGGAGATTAAAAATGGCGGTTAAGATAGTCACAGACAGCACCTCAGATTTAGATCCAGCCCTTGCACAGGAATTAGGAATAACGATAGTCCCTTTAAACGTACATTTCGGCCAGACTATCTACAAAGATGGAATTGATCTAAGCACGGATCAGTTTTTTGATAAGCTGATAAACGGAACAGTGTTTCCTTCTACCTCACAGCCATCAATGGGTGAATTTGTAGATGTCTATGAAAAGGTTAACCAACCTGGAGACGTGATTATTTCAATTCATGTGTCTTCAAAGCTCAGTGGTACCATCAATTCTGCCCAGCAAGCCGCAACCACTTTGTCAGATAGAATCGATGTCAAAATTGTAGATACACAACAGGTATCAATGACAGTCGGTTTGTCGGCTCTCGGTGCCGCTAAAGCAGCCCAAGAAGGACAATCAGCAGAAGAATGCGTTGCCATCGCTGAGTCAATAGCCCAGAGGAGCAACTTTTTTGCTTTGTTTGACACACTGGAGTACCTGGAAAAAGGTGGGAGAATCGGAAAAGCAAGGTCATTGATAGGGGGCCTGCTGAAAATCCGTCCAATTCTGCGTGTTGAGGACGGGGAAATTGGTCAGTTCGCAAAAGCTCGCTCAAGAAATATGGGGATGCTGAAATTGGAGCAGGCTGTCAGAGATCTTGGAGAATTAGATGATATCGCTGTTGTTTACAGTACTGACGGCACTGACGCAGAAAATTTGCTGACCACGGTGCAAGGACTACTGCCGGAAGGAAAAGAACCATATATAACCAGAGTAGGACCAGTAATAGGAACCCACGCAGGGCCAAATTTAGTTGCAATCGCCGCAATTACCTCCGCCTAAACCATTAACAAAATAAAAAAAAGTAACCTCCCCACTTAATTAAAAGTACGATATAAGATACATTTGATTTAGAGATAAACACTGATAATTACAGATAAATGTGGAGGATTTGATGGCAACAACTACGAAGTGGAAAATTAACGGCACCTAGTTTGGATCGCGGTACTGACTGCTTTAGTCCTTGTTGAGAAAGTAACACCCAAAGGAATTTGGGTGTCTCGAATCACAGGCATAGGATTCGCAGTTTGGGGAATTTTGCTGTTATTTCAGATTTAGCCGGCGATTGAAATTTAGGAGGAAGATACATGAGCCTGAGAGGAAGAGGAGCCATAGTTGGCATTGGGGAAGTGCCTACTCGCCGTATTTATGAGGGGCGAAGCATGTACGGGCTATGCGCCGAGGCTGCTGGTTTAGCAATAGCAGATGCAGGCATCACCAAAAATGATATAGACGGTCTCGTGACAGACGGTGTGGCACTCCCACCCGCAATAGCAGAATATCTGGACATTAAACCTAATTTTGCAACCGGAGTCTCAATGCAAGGAGCCAGCGGTGCAACGGCTACAATGGTAGCCACCTCCGCAGTCAGTAGCGGGATTTGTAACACCGTTTTAGTGGTGATGGGTAATTCTCGGCAGGATGCTGAGAGGGCAGGACGGCCCGCAGGCCGTGGGGCTTCTAGTCCCAGCGTGAGGTCTGAGTGGGAAGAACCTCATGGCATGGCTCCTGGAGCCAATACTGGTTACGGTCTGATGTATCGAAGACACATCCATGAGTATGGCACCACAGAAGAGCAAATGGCCAAAATGGCAGCAGATCAAAGATTCAATGCAATAGAGAATGAGAACGCTGTTTTCAATGGACAACCCATAAGCGCTGAAGATGTTTTAAATTCAAGATATATCAATGAGCCACTAAAGTTGTTGGAGTCTGTCATGCCGTGTGACGGTGCTGCGGCACTGATAATTACTACTCCTGAACGAGCCAAAAATATGAAAAACAACCCTGCGTATGTACTTGGCGTAGGATTAAAGCAAGGTGAAGCCAATATATGGCAACGAGATAAATTTACAGAAACCCCAGCAGTTGACTCTGTAAGGAGAGCCTTAGAAATGGCTGGTTACAGCCCAAGTGACATAGAATTTGCGGAATTCTACGACTGCTACACCATATTAGCAGCTATGTGTCTTGAAGATGCTGGTTTTGTAGAGAAAGGAGAAATAGGTCCCTTTTACGAGGAAACGGATACAACATATAAAGGTGCCTTCCCTATAAACACGGACGGTGGTCAACTTTCTGGTGGGCAACCAGGATTGGCTGGTGGATTCAGGCATGTGATAGAAGGTGCACGACAAATAATGGGCAAGGCTGGGTCAAGACAAGTAGAAAAAAGCGACTTATGTCTGGTGAATGGTTGAGGGGGCACGGCGAGCGAAATGTGCTCGCTAGTTCTCGGGTCCAAGAACACACTCTAAGCCATTAAAAACAAATATCGAGGTTTTAAGATGACTTCAGCATACGATAAGCCAATACCTATAGCATCCAACGAGGTCTTGACTAAGCCTTTTTGGGAAGCTACTAAGCGCGGAGAATTGATTATCCCATACTGCAATTCATGTTCAAACCTTTTTTTCTACCCTCGAGAAGTTTGTCCAAATTGCTTTTCCAAGGATCTCGGCTGGA
>DTSF01000208.1 GCA_012965485.1 Dehalococcoidia bacterium | reverse complement strand
ACATCACCAGGACTGGGGCCACGATAATGAGTGCCAGTGACCTGTGATCTTTGGTCACCTGACGGATTACCCTGTCTGATATCGCAATAGTTCGATCAAAATTCACGGTATTTCTTTTAACACAAAATGTAAAAAAGCATCTTCGAGAGTGGCTCGTGCCACCCCAGCTGCCGCACGGAGTTCCTCAGGGCTACCGTCGGCAACGATGTGTCCTTCTTGGAGAAAAATTAAGCGATCGCAGTGGTTTGCGTCATCCATGGTATGGCTAGAGATGAACAATGTAATCCCGTTATTGGATAAAGAAGAAAAATGATCCCAAAAACTCCTTCGCAATACAGGGTCGAGTCCTACTGTAGGTTCATCTAACACAAGTAATTCAGGAGAATGAACCAGAGCAACCGCCAAACTAACTCTTTGCCTCATTCCACCACTTAGATTTGACACAGAATTTGTCCGGCGATCATTAAGCTCTACGAGCGATATAGCTTTATCAACCGCCACGTTTCTTTCCTGTCTATCAGACATCCCGTACATCCGGGCAAAAAAATGCACGTTCTCCTCGATAGACAATTCTTGATAGAGTGCGTTGAGTTGGGGCATATATCCAATTCTGTCGTGATTATTTCTACGAAGAGTATCCCCCAGCACTGTTATTGAGCCCTTCTTTGGTTTAATTAATCCCACTACAAGACGCATTGCCGTAGTTTTTCCAGCCCCATTAGCTCCCAAAACTCCGCAAATTTCTCCCCGTGGTATGCTAGTTGTTAGTTCTCGAAGCACTTCTAATTTGCCATATGAAAAGCAAATTTTCTCGAACTGAACGGCTATGTCTGGTGACTTTACGATTACATGTTCCCCATAAACTTGAACCTCTAATGGTTCAGTACTTTTAGTGGTCCCCTTACTATGAAATCCCACCTACGCTGAATATACCACATGCTTTGTAACAATCGAATAAACGATCCCTCGCAATTAGTTTCACCTATGTTGTTCAAGATGTTCTGGGGTATGGTCTACGGCAACATGGAACGGCATATTTTTTTCTCCAATTTATCTGTAGATGCCTTATCCCACCTTCAGGAACCAATTTCTAGTTACCGTTACTATCAATGAAATGAGCGAGGACTGACAGAATCGGCCTTGGCACTTCCCGTGGTTTAGGAGTTCCATGAGCCTTCGAAAACCCTTTCAATTGCCAAGGCCCATGGTGGACGCAGAAACCCCAACGCCCGTACATCCTCAAGCCAAAATCCGTAAGGGGTATGCCTAGAGTATGCACCGCCGCCAATGACTTTACTAATTCGAAGCAGGACCGATTCTGCAAGTTCAGCCACCGCCTCCTTTGCTAACAGAGAGCTACGACCACTGGACCTTCCTATTTCTACCTCACGGAGCATACCCTCGTACGCCTGCTGGACTAACCATGCTTCTATTTCTACTTTCGCCCATTCAACGCGCTCGTAGGGCCTCATACGACCACGTTTCGACTCCAATTGCCGGCGTGCAGTTGTGACCGCGATTTCCACAATACCTGTAATCACAGCGACGAACAAAGCCCCTTGTGGTCGGTCCATACCTGCGAGAACTGTACGTCGGTCATCTCCAGGGAATGCCAATCTTGTAGCGGGGAAATTATCGAAACCCAATCCATGGCTCTGAGTAGCTGTCATACCGTGTCCGTCCCACGGGGCAATAAGTTCGACTCCTGAAGAGCCGTCCCAGACCAAATCGCGCATGTCCAGAACGAACGTGTCTGGGGTGACTTCGCAGTCTGGCATCGCGTGGGTAACCATATAAGAAGTCATACCTGAACCGCTCCCAAAATGTTTCTGACCGCTAAGTAGATACTGCACGTCATTACTCGCCCGTTTGGCTATAGAGTTGGATTTGGTATTGTCTCCTCCGCTACCAGGTTCGGACATTATTGTTCCCCAAAAATGTCCTTCATGCATTGTTTGAAAAGCCCAGCGGCGTTGTTCGTCCCATGCTGCGGTGTAAGGTTCTGGAGCCACTGAGATCGATAACCAACCAGTAGATTCAATCACAGCAGGGTGCATCGCTGCCACAAGAGCCACCGAGGAATCTCCGTGTGCGAGGGTTTTAAGAATTTCGCAGACCAATCGGGTCCCGCTACTGTAACCGTCCCAGATTCCTCCAAACACAGTGGGTACAGCCACCATTAAGTAACCGGATTCCTGAAGTCTGTCAAAATCTTCCTTTATTAGTTCCCGCCGTCGTTGTCTTTCGGACCGTTGAGATGCGAAGTCACATGATATCTCGTAGACGTTGCTCAAAATAGACTGAGTATCATCGGCTGGTCGGCCGGTCATTTTATGCATCCATGTTTCTCCGGGTGTTAGTTTTCATGACTATAATCATGATGGAGATCAAGTACAACCGAACTATTCGCTCAGGTGACTGTCATTAATGCTGTCAAAGCTGATATTTTACCCCTGTAAATCACAGTGGTAGAACCAGAAATGTTAAAAACTGGTACAGACGCTTTGTAAATAAACGTCATGAACATGGTGCTACCAATCCTTTCTAGGATTTCCCTTATGATGGTGACTAAGAAAGGTGGTACATCATCCACATTTTATATGC
>DTSF01000207.1 GCA_012965485.1 Dehalococcoidia bacterium | reverse complement strand
AATTAGGCGCTGTAGTTCAGGAACAATTTCATCACTAGGTCCCCAGACAGATACTTGTGACCCCAAGTCTGAGTTCCCATAATTCGCTTTAAACCAGGTCCTCAGCCTATCTTCAGCTCTGGATTTATTATCATCTACCGCAACATAAACTCTTTTAGAGATTTTGAAATCGTCACTTGATCTATTAAGACGATTCAACTCACTCCTAATAATTTTTACGTGTTCTATAAATTGGTCAGATGTGGTTGAGCCCGCCCCCATCCAACCATCCGCATATCTAACAGCCCTTTTCAAGGCATTAGGGTGACGACCACCAAACCAAATCGGCGGATGGGGGTTTTGTACTGGTTTAGGATACATCGGAAGACCGTCAAAATTCCAAAAATCACCTTGTATATTCGGAGAATCTTCCGTCCATAAAGCCTTTATAGCATGTAGTGATTCTATAAAATGGCGCACCCTTTTGGAATCTGGGCCATCCATCAATCGGTAGTTCTTCGGGTTACCTCCAAGAGCATATCCCAAGATCAACCTCCCATTGGACATCTGGTCTAATGTCGCTAATTCTTTCGCCAGTAAAATTGGATTTCTAGTGGAGCCTATGAGCACTGCAACTCCGAGTTCGGCGGTTGATGTCATCGCCGATATGTAGCTAAGGAGGTTAATAGGCTCCAGCGAAGATATCTCTCCTATAATTTTTTCCTGTACCCATAACCCTTGATATCCAAGGTCTTCTGCTGCGATAACAAAGTCCTTTATGAGACCCATATCCACCGGGCCATCAATAAAGGTCTGAGGGACAGAAATACCACTTGGTATCGATTGATCTTTAAGCCCCATTTCAAACTCCAAGAAATTTATTCTGACTTCCAATGGTTAGGAACTATGGGGATTACGTCTTTGCCAAATAACTTATCTGTGATCCATTTCTCACAGAACATACCATCTTTATAACTGGATCGTTCAGAGGTGTGAACTGTAACCGCACCATTCATATTTTCCGTGAGGTTCCGCAGGTTTTCTTTGTCAAAAAGACCTCCGTCGTAATCGGCCATAATGAGAGATTCAGCAGTTATAGCCGAACCATGAAACCTCAAATCATAATAACTAAGAATTTCAGATATCTGGCCTTTTCCTTCTGGGTTGTGCCGGAGATAATCATTAAACTCCTCAAGAGGGTATGAAGAAGTTCTGGAGGCCTGGTTAATTGTGTCATATAGAAATGAGGGAGTGGAAACTATATGAGTTACTGCACCATGTAGGGCGCCGGCCAGTAAAGCGTTATCATTTCCCCAGGCGACAATTGCCGACTTATCAATCGCTGGGCATGTCAACAAAAAATCTAGACCTCTTAGAGTATCGGCGACTACACCCCTGTAAATATATGAAGAAAAGGATTCTATTCCTTCAGTAAGCTGTCCCGGATACATAGCAACATAAGGACTATCAGCAGTTCTCATTCCACGACAGGCCAGTGAAAAAGTAATGTATCTACTTCTTATTTGATTTGAAGTTCCCTGTGGGATTATTTCCAAAACACTGGCATTTTTAGGCGCATAATAAATAACAGGAAAAGGGCCATCCCCTTTGGGAATGCTCAGGTAGCCGTATATCTTATATGGCCCTATGCTGGAAATGTGAATCCCGTATAAATCTGCAAAATCTGTTGAACGCATGGTAAGGGTTTCCGTCTCTGCGGCTATCGGCACCTCGCTCAATTCTTTTCCTAAGGAGTACCAAAATTGGCCAAAATCAAATGGTCTGTTGTCGCTCATTTCTTCCCTAACCTTTCAAATGCTTATCAAAAAACTGATCTATGATGCCTGAATGTACATACCTTCCTGCCTCGTGCCCATGGCCATCATATTCGAAAAGTTTTTTATCTTTGCTTCCTATAGCCTCAAAAAGCGCATATCCTGTCTCAGGAGGACACACGTTATCTTGCAATCCTAAGTTCATGATAATTGGGCAGCTAATTTGGTCGGCAAACGATATACCATCAAAATAAGCCAGAGTGCTCTCAACTTCCTCTAATCTGTCAGGATAGGTGCGAAGATAATCACTAATCTCCTGGTAGGGATACGTGTCAGTTAATTCTATAGCGTCCATAAATCCACACAAATATGGAGCACCTGCGGAAGCAGCCTTGATTTCTTTCCTCATCGCTGATGTGGTAATGGTTAGACCACCGCCTTGACTACTACCAGCCACACCAATCCTCTCACTGTCCACTTCTCCTCTGCTCAACAAAAAATCAACTCCTCGCCAGACATCGGCATAAAAGCCCCGATAAGAGTATGTATTCTTATCGACTATCCTATACGTTAGCAACCCTGGATACCCTGGATCAAATTGACTTCTACTCCTAACCTTCCCTCTTGGGTTAACTGATAAACAAGCATATCCTTTGGCAGACCAGTCCTTAGGAATCGGTGGGTCACTCTGATAGCCAGGAACAAGTAAAATGGCCGGTAATCCATTAGCTGGAGCATTTGGGACAGAGTACCACCCGGATATTCGCACATGATCTAAACTATCATAAAAAATTTGATACACAGTAACCTCACTATCGGACCTGAGTTCGTCTTTTATACATTTAATATTGAG
>DTSF01000206.1:1413-2609 GCA_012965485.1 Dehalococcoidia bacterium | reverse complement strand
AGGTCCAGGGCCTCACCCTAGCCGGGGAGACAAAAAGGGTGATCTGCTAAATGACCTCGGAAGGCAGGGTATTGAACCAGAAGAAATTGATATCGTGGTACATAGCCATCTACATATTGATCATGTTGGTTGGAATTTGGATCTTTCTTTAGATCCACCCCGCCCGTATTTTCCGAATGCGAGATATTTGGTTCCTTCTACAGACTGGGATTATTTTACCAGGCCTGAGAATCTAATTGATGCTCCATGGGTAAGTGAAAATGTTATTCCCTTGGAGACCTTGTCTTTGATGGATCTTTTCGGTGATGGATTTAATGTCACGGATGAAATAACTTCGCTCCTAACCCCCGGACATACTCCTGGGCATATGTCATTTTTATTAAATTCCGGTGGAGAGAAAGCAGCTATTGTTGGGGATGCGATTCATAGCAAAGTCCAAATAAGCGAGCCATCGTGGTGTGCGGGAGTGGACGTCGATAAGACAGCCAGTGAAAGAAGCAGGCGTGATCTTATACAGAGGTCAGTCTCACAAGGCATGATCATAGCGGCAGGGCATTTCAATCCCGATGAGCATTTCGGAAGAGTACATCGACACGATGAGGCTATGACTTGGGAACCTGTATAGAAATACATCGGGAGGTATGGGATGAATAGACTTGAAGGTAAGGTGGCCCTTATTTCAGGGGCGGCAAAAGGTCAAGGTGCCGAAGAAGCTGCCCTTTTTGCCGCTGAGGGCGCTCAAGTCATATTGGGAGATATATTGGACGACCTGGGTTTAGAAGTTGAGAAAAATATTGCGGCCGCTGGTCAAAATGCCAAGTATATGCATTTGGATGTAACCAATGCTCAGGATTGGGAAAAAGCTATAAGATTGGCGGAATCTGAGTACGGTAAATTAGACATCCTAGTTAATAACGCAGGTATAGCACTGCCGCAAGATTACCTCGACGTTTCTTCCGAGGATTGGGATCGAACTATGGAGATTAACTCCAAAGGTGTGTTTTTAGGGATCAAATATGCTATACCAGCAATGCAAAGAGCCGGAGGTGGATCTATCGTGAATATCTCCTCAATAGCAGGAATTGTAGGTCGGCCACTATCTTCACCGGCATATGCGGCATCTAAGGGAGCTGTAAGAGTTCTAACTAAATCTACAGCGGGGCGATTCGCATCTGAAAACATAAGATGTAATTCTG
>DTSF01000206.1:0-1400 GCA_012965485.1 Dehalococcoidia bacterium | reverse complement strand
ATCAATACTGACATGATTAGATCTGTCACACATTCTGCCGATCCAGAATCAAGAGTCGGCTCTATACCACTTGGCCGTATCGGGCAATCAATTGATGTTGCTTATGGAGTTTTATACCTTGCTTCTGATGAATCCTCATTTGTCACTGGCATAGAGTTGGTCATAGACGGCGGAATAACGGGTGTAAGGGAATAAGAGATATTTAAAAACTTTCCAAAAGGAGGACCATGGCATTTGCGGATGTAAATGGAGTCTCAATGTACTATGAGGTACATGGGGAAGGGCTTCCCGTTGTTTTTGCTCATGGTTCTGGGGGAAATCACATATCTTGGTGGCAGCAAATCCCCTATTTTTCCAAATACTACAAATGTGTCATTTTTGATCATAGGACCTTTGGTAGAACGCCAGATGAGCTTGAACCCAAAGGGAGGACAGCTTTTGCAGATGATTTAGAAGGCTTGCTCAATCATCTTGGTATAGACAGAACGGCTATCGTGGCCCATTCCATGGGAGGTCGGACCGCGTCAGTATTCTCTATGAGAAACCCGGAACGTGTATCAGCATTAGTTCTCTCAGGCACTAATGGGGGATCGGACAATGAAGAGTCCAGGGAAGTGCGGAGAAAGCACAAAGCAGCCCCCCCTTTTTTACCGGAAGGGGCAATCAAGGCCCTATCCCCTGAATTTTCAGAAAGATTTCCAGAGAAATCTTTATTGTACAGACAGATCATGAGGATGAATCCACGGCATAGTCCCGATTTTCTTGCTCCCAGACCTAATCATAACGATTCCACTGACGGAAGGTTCAGGGACTTAGGAATACCAATGCTTTTTATGGTGGGCAAAGAAGACCAATTGGTCCACCCTAAAACTATAGAAATAGCTTCCTCGCTGATTCCTCACTCGGAATTCATCATGGTAAATCGAGCTGGGCATTCTGTTTATTATGAGCGACCGGAGTTTTTTAATGATTTAGTTCATAAATTCTTGAAAATCAATTTAACTTCATAAACAAATTTAAAAAGGGAATGAAAATGGAATTTGGATTTTATTTGCCGACTCATGGGCCACTCGCTAAGAGAGATCCAATATTGAAAATTGCCTCTCATGCCGAAAATATAGGCTTCGACTCAATGGTCGCAGGGGATCACGTGATAGCTCCAATAAACCCGGAATCCCAGTACCCGTACTCTGTTGGGTCAGAAGTGCCATGGGATAGTTCTGGAGAGCATTTAGAAATGATCACAGAGCTGGCATTCCTGGCTGGAGTTACAAGGAATGCCAAACTTGTAACGAGTGTGCTGATTGTTCCCCATAGGAATCCCGTCCTAACAGCTAAAATGTTATCTACCATAGATGTGCTTTCCGGGGGGAGATTAGTAGTAGGGGTGGGTGTCGGCA
>DTSF01000205.1 GCA_012965485.1 Dehalococcoidia bacterium | reverse complement strand
AAGATACGGGCATACCAATTTATATGCCGTGGATTTAATGGAAGCCGTGCCTATTTCACCAGTTGGATCTTCAGCCAATATTGAAATAAGAAGGAGGGACATATGCCAGTTGATGAGGGAACGAGCTGTGGAACTTATTCGATTGGTAGATTTGAAATTGCAAGATGGGGGGTTGAAAGAGAATCCTAATTCCTTGGTTTATATAACTGGTGGTGCATCGCAGTTACCTGGTTTCTATGAAATGGCGGAGCAATTTATACCGAATTGCCAGGTAAGATGAGAATGACTGATGAGTTAAGAGAACCTTGTTATGCAACTGCGGTAGGAATGGTATTGTACGCCTTTCGTTCAGAAAGTTCGGCAGAAAGCCAGTTGGGTATTAAAGATACTATAGAAGATTCGGGATTTTTGAGAAGATTAATGACTGTTTTAAGGTTAGGTTAAGTTGTAATGGGTATTTTCTTTTTATGGAGGCATATATGACTATTAGTGGTAGGGAATTAGAGGGAGTGGCCAAGATCAAAGTTATAGGAGTAGGAGGTGGTGGCTCCAATGCGGTCTCTCGCATGTTTAGAGAGAGGATTCCAGGTGTTGAATATATTGTCATGAATACTGATATTCAGGCTTTAATGAAAAGCGATGTTCCTAACAGGATAAGGATAGGAGAACAGCTGACTCAAGGAATGGGAGTTGGTGGAGATCCTGATAAAGGTACTGCCTCTGCTGAAGAGAGTAGGGAAGAAATATATGATGTGATAAGAGATTCTAATATGGTTTTCATAGCGGCAGGAATGGGGGGAGGTACGGGCACAGGAGCTGCACCAGTGATAGCGGAGATAGGTCAGGAAACTGGTGCTTTAACTGTAGGGGTTGTGACAAGACCATTTGCATTTGAGGGTATAAGGAGATCGAACCAGGCTCAAATTGGTATAGAAAGGTTACAAACTAATGTAGATACCTTACTAGTCATACCCAACCAAAGGCTTAGTATTATTTCCCAAGAGGAAGTGTCGGCAGAAAATGCATTCAGATTAGCGGATGATGTTTTAAGGCTGGGAGTTCAATCGATAACAGAGCTTATTACTAACCCAGGCGATATAAATTTGGATTTTGCTGATGTGCAGAGCATAATGAGAGATGCGGGACCAGCCTGGATGTCGATCGGGCATGCTTCTGGACCTACGAGATCTCGTGATGCAGCGCAAGAGGCCATTACTAATCCTTTGATGGATGTTTCGATAGAAGGAGCTACTGGAGTTTTGTTCAATATAACGGGTGGTGGTGACCTTAAACTTTCAGAACTTCATGAGGCGGCGGAAGTTATACAAAGGGTAGTTGATCCTGAAGCGAACATAATATTTGGCATGACCACGGACCACAAAATGGAAAATGAAATCAAGATTACTATCATAGCGACAGGGTTTCCTACTACTGATACTTTGCTTCAACGTGACATAGCTAGAACAGTTGAGGCCGTCAATAAAGTGGAAATAAATGAAGACTCCCTGGATCTTCCTCCATTTCTAAGGAGAGGCAGTGGAAATATGTGATCCGCGGTTAAAATAATTCGGTAGTAAATCTGGTTACCCGAGGTATTGCGCTGGTTGAAAATTCTCATTGTTAGAACCCTCTTTTGTGAATTTTTGTTCAAAGAGGACCTAAATTTTCCATTCGTGCCTAAGCCTACCTTTCCTGTATAAAAATCTCTAAAAAATAATGATCTCTCCCCCTTGAGACTTTTTTTCACAAACCTCAATATATAGCGTAACCTCACGTCAGTAGCACGATTTATAGTGTGTTTGTGATGTTTATCAGTGATGCTTTCTGTGTTTTTTGAGTGCTGGAGTTGGCTTAATTTATGTATTGTCCTTTTTGTAGTAATGAAAATTCTAGAGTGATAGATTCTAGAGATTCAGACGAGAGCATAAGGAGGAGGAGAGAGTGCTTGACTTGTAGTCTTAGGTTCACGACATACGAAAGGATTCAAACCAGGGCTCTTATCGTGGTTAAAAGAGATGGAAGGAGAGAGGAATTTAATAGAGACAAGCTATGGTCGAGTATGAAAAATGCTTGTGCTAAAAGGCCACTGCCGATCGGCAGTATTGAAAAAGGTATAGATGAGATCGAAACATATTTGCTCAGTGCAGGGAGGGCAGAAATGTCCTCAAGGGTAATAGGTGAGTTAGTGATGGATCGTCTCCGCAATCTTGATAGGGTAGCCTACATAAGGTTTGCCAGTGTTTACAGAGATTTCAGGGATATAGAAAGTTTTAAAGAAGAAGTCGATGCGCTGTTGCAACCTAAGAAAGAAGAGGCCAGTAGCCAGTTGTCATTTCTTAAAGATGATGAATTGACTCCAGTGGGACGCAGAAAAAGAGGAAGGAAACCCAAAAAACCGACAGCCCAAATTTAAAAATAAAATAGGACAATGTATAATCCGCACATATGTTCTGTTTTGATAGTTACAGGATTTTGAAGAGATATTTTAAATTAACAGTTAAATTGAGGAGTAGTGTTAATGACGCAGGGAGTAGCTTCAGGAGGGTCTTCTAATGGTGGTAATAGGGAAGAAATTAGAGAAGACGTTGTAAAAGCCTTGGAGTCAGTTGGGGT
>DTSF01000204.1 GCA_012965485.1 Dehalococcoidia bacterium | reverse complement strand
GCTCCAGTTGGTAGATTCGGAGGAGCTTTCAAAGATGTTGGAGCACCAGATCTAGGATCCATTGCAATTAAAGCTGCTATTGAGAGATCGGGCATATCTCCTGATATGGTGGATGAAGTCGTATTGGGAAACGCAATCCAAGCGGCTGAGGCCGGCTATGCTGCTCGCTTAGCTTCCTTAAAGGCAGGTATTCCTCATGATACACCCACTATTGCAGTTAATAGGCAATGTTCATCTGGACTTGAAGCAATAAACATGGCAGCCCAACTAGTGCGAACAGGGGAGGCGGACATCGTCGTAGCAGGTGGAACAGAAAACATGAGCCAAGTGCCCTACTTTATAGAATACAAAGCACGGTTCGACGGATTAAGAATGGGAAATTCCCAGCTAGTAGATGGACTTACCGAAGGGCTGGGATGTCCAGTGAATCGATATCACATGGGTGTCACAGCCGAAAATGTAGCAGAGCGATTTTCCGTGTCTCGGGAAGACCAGGACGAACTTGCTGTTATAAGCCACCAGCGTGCGAGCACTGCCATATCTCAGGGAAGATTCACTAATCAAATAACTACTGTATCCGTACCTCAGAGAAAAGGAGACCCTATAACTGTAATGGAAGATGAGGGCCCTAGGGCAGATACAACCATAGAAGGTTTATCTAATTTGAGGCCTGTTTTCAAAAAAGATGGGACAGTCACCGCGGGTAATGCCTCTAGCATAAATGATGGATCTGCCGCTGTAGTAATGATGTCAGCTCAAAAAGCTGCAGATTTGGGGATAAAACCAAAAATGAAATGGCGCACCAGGGGAATTGCGGGAGTAGAACCGGCAGTGATGGGTATTGGACCCGTTCCTGCCGTCCAAAAAGCTATGGATAAATCAGGCATGACCGTAAATGACTTTGATGTAATTGAGCTTAATGAGGCCTTTGCATCTCAAGCTCTCTACTGCATTCGAGAACTAAACCTGGACATAGAAAAAACCAATGTGAATGGCAGCGGTATTAGTCTAGGCCACCCAGTTGGGGCCACTGGTGCAATCATGACGGTAAAACTAATGGAAGAAATGGAAAGATCCGACTCCACTACTGGCCTCGTGACAATGTGTGTCGGAGGTGGTCAGGGAGTAGCCACCATTTTTGAAAGATTAAATTAGAGGAGGATTTATTTGATGCCTATAAATACTGATGATCCTGGAGTAAGGACAGTTTTAGATAACATGGAGACTATCGTTGCTTCGGAAGGAGGGTCTCTAGATTTGGTGTCAATCAGTGAAAATCAACTTACAGTCAAATATAACAAAGGTACGAATGAGGAATGTCCGGAATGCGTACCGGATCACGATATGGTCAAAATGATGATCGAAAACTCTCTCACCATTTATGCCCCTCACATATCTCTTGCAGATTTGGTATAGGCTGTCAGGGCAACATATCCAAATATTTCAATCCTGACCCTGTATTTAATAAAAGGGTTTTTTCAGATGGGTCGATGGAACCATTTTCTATCAGTTTTTTTGCCCCACATGCAGTAGCAGCTCCCTCCGGGCAGACAAAAAAACCTTCAAGTTTACCGATAAGATCAGTCATATCAGTCATTTCATCATCTGAGACTGTGATAGCCGATCCCCCGCTCTCCCTGATTGCTCTTAAAATGAGGTAATCCCCTATAGCACTTGGCACCCTTATACCAGCCGCTAGAGTATTAGCGTTTTCCCAAGGTTGGGCAAACTCCTCCCCATTCTCAAATGCCCTAACTATTGGGGCACAGTTTTCAGCCTGCACGGCAAACATTTTTGGTCGTTTCGACGAGATCCATTCCAATTCTTCCATTTCTTGAAAGGCCTTCCACATTCCAACGATGCCTGTTCCCCCTCCTGTGGGGTAGATAATGTTATCTGGCAGTTCCCACCCCAACTGTTCAGCAATTTCATATCCCATGGTTTTCTTTCCTTCCACCCTGTAAGGTTCCTGTAGTGTGGAAACATCAAACAGGCCAATTTCTGCAGCTTTTTCCCTTGAAATAACACCTGCATCACTTATCAAACCGTCTATTAAAAATAAATTGCCGCCCGAAACAGAAACTTCTTTTTGGTTTGCTTTAGGAGCATCTTGTGGCATAAACACAAAAGCCTCCATCCCTGCCCTAGCAGCATATGAAGCCATTGCACCCGCAGCATTTCCCGCTGATGGCATTGTTAATTTTCTTAACCCTAATTCTTTTGCCTTAGAAACAGCAGCTGACAATCCTCTTGCTTTAAATGACGCTGTCGGATTTAGCCCTTCATCCTTCAGCATTAGTGACCTGGACCCCAATTCCAGCCCCAATCTTCTGGTTTCAAAAATGGGAGTGAAACCTTCGCCTAAAGTCACAATATTAGACTCGTCACGTACCGGCAACATCTCAAAATATCTCCACATATTAGGAGCTCTTGCAGAAAGCGTATCTTTAGTAAAATATTTGGAAGCCTCCTTTATGTCGTATCTTGGATAAAGTACTTTCCCGCATTTCTCACAAAGTCTCCTAGGTTGATCGGCTGAGAATATTTCAGTGCAATATGTACATTCCAAATTTGCTTCAGTCCATCAAGTGTATCGCACGGTGATCTCACTTCAC
>DTSF01000203.1 GCA_012965485.1 Dehalococcoidia bacterium | reverse complement strand
TCGTAAGGACTAGGGGGCCAGAAGGAGGAATTATATCTACATCGTTGACCACAGAGTACATGCTGATTATGGCCGCAGTTAATTGGATTATAACGATAGCGGTTATTTTGATAATGGCGAATGTTGTTGGAAGGAAAAAATATACTAGACCAGAACCCACACCGTCTCCACTGGCAAATATGGGCATAGGGGAAAACTAAAATGTATGGATTAGGTTTGTTCAAGGGGCTTGGAATAACTATGAAAAATTTAGTGTCACCAAGCCGGCAATTTAATATAGTTCAGTACCCCAATAGAAAGGCCAGTCCATTTGACCTTGCCAAATTGGATAATCAAAATCCAGTCTCTTTCATAGCAACCCATCCAATAAAAACTTTTAGGTCTCTGCTGGGACTTGAAACAATAACCGATCGCATGCCACAGCACGCCAATTTCAGGGGAGAGGAATTTGTCTGGTACGACAGTAGATGCACAGGATGCGCGAGCTGTGCCAAATATTGTCCTTTAGGAATAATAAAAATTGTCACTGGAACTAGCGGAGTGAATGAACAAGAAGGTCAAAGTTACGATATAGAGGTATTTGATATAGACATAGGTCGATGCATGTTTTGCGGTTTATGTGTTGAAGCTTGCCCCTATGATGCGCTCCATATGGGCAGTGGATTTGAAGAGGGGAAATATCGAAGAAGTGATTTGGTAATTAATGTCGACCAACTCAAATCAGCCGAAAAGAAACCAAGCACCTGGTTCAGACCGCAATTGACCAACCAGGGCTATGATCCAATTAAGGGATCTACCGCTGACTGGGAAGAGGTTGGGAGACATGAAAAACCATCCCTAGAAGACCAAAATGAGAGGTGGGCCAAAAGATGACTCTAACCACAGAATCATTTGCCATAGATTTGGCATTCTGGATTCTATGCATCTGCACTGTGATTTCGGCAATTGCAGTCATCCAAATCCAAGATTTATTCAGATCTGCACTTTTCTTGATCGTTACATTTTTAGGAGTAGCAGGGCTATTTATTTTGCTAGGAGCAGAATTTTTGGCTGGAGTTCAACTTCTGGTGTATGTCGGAGCTATATCAGTTCTAATAATATTTGCTATATTAATGACCAGAGATCTTGAAGAAGGGAATCCTTCCCATAGTTTCAGACTTCCAGTTGCTATCGTGGCAATAATATTCATCCTGTTTGCATATTACATTATTACGCAAGGTACAGACTGGAATGGGAGACTGATAAGTGAAAATCTAGATGCTGAACAACAGAAAGTAGCCGCGACAGTATTTTTCAAGGAATCAATCCCCTCCTTAGCTAGAATGTTATTAACCGATTTTGTGCTAGCTTTTGAAATGGTATCTGTTCTACTACTTGCTACGGCACTGGGTGCGCTAGCCTTGGTGAGGGATCGATAAATGACACTTGAAAGGTTTTTGATACTTGGCGCTATATTGTTCGGAATTGGCTTATATGGCGTGCTTTCAAAAAAACATGCGATAGCAGTTTTAATGTCTTTAGAAATAATGTTCAACGGGGTCAATATCACTGCAGTTGCTTTATCAAGATACACAGTCCCATACACAGTGCCCGACACTCTTGAAGCCGCTAGATTTTTACTTACAGGACATGTGTTTACGGTATTTATCATCACTGTGGCTGCTGCCGAAGTAGCCCTTGGTCTGGCAATAATCATTGCGATATATAGAACCAGACAATCAGTTTTAGTAACTGATGCAAAGGAACTGAGCAGATAGATTTTATGTGGATAGAATACAAATACGCTCCTAATTTGGTGACCGCAGAAATGTGGAAAGACACCTTCGAGTCGGAAGGACTCCCTACCAAAATACTTCCTGACGGAGATATTACCTCGTGGGGGGAAAGTGTCGGTTTCAAAATATACGTGCCTAAAGGACGAGAACACGTAGCTGATGAAATACTTAGGAAACTTTAAATTATGATTAACGAGCAACTCGTCTGGGCAATATTTTTTATTCCTTTAGCCTCGTTCTGTGTTTTGGCTCTTCTTGTACGCCCATTTTTTAATTCCTATTCATACATATCAGGTCCAATTGCTGTTGTTTCAATTGGCATTGCGTTCATTTTATCTCTACTAACATTCTTTGAGGTCGCTACAAACAGCAATCATAATCTAGTATCGGAACCTTATCCCTGGTTAGAAATTGGGGATTTTCATTTCACTGTAGGAATTCTGATGGACCCTTTAACTGCCGTGATGCTTGTGGTGGTTACAGGCGTGAGCCTAATGGTCCAAATATATTCCATGGGATACATGAAACCTTTAAATCATGGATCAGAAAATGCCGAGCATCACGGTCCCGAGGAATTGGGTAAACCTGTATATGCTAGATATTTTGCATACATGTCTTTGTTTACAGCATCCATGCTTGGCCTTGTTATGGCAGCGAATGTGGTTCAACTGTTCGTATTTTGGGAATTGGTTGGGTTATGTTCGTACCTCCTAATTGGGTTCTGGTTTCATAGACCGGCGGCGGCGGCGGCGGCGAAAAAAGCATTCATTGTCACCAGAGTCGGAGACTTTGGATTTCTCATAGCTTTAATGTATTTATTCTTCAAAACGTCCACAGAAAGTGAA
>DTSF01000202.1:1706-2622 GCA_012965485.1 Dehalococcoidia bacterium | reverse complement strand
ACTTTAGGTATGTTCCCAGGCCATATAACTCTGACGGATCTTGGAGAAATTCTGGGAGATTTTCAGATATCGTATCTCTGAAAACCATTTTACTTGTCGGATGAGGGGTTATTTCCGGCAGTATATGATCGCCAGTAAATATAAAATCATCCAGGACTAGGCAAATTTGGTCTGGAGAGTGACCGGGTGTACTCATCACTTTAAGGTCCGAGAATTCGTCCCCGTCTCTCAAATCTTGTGATACGTGGGTTTGCTTTCGATCTTCGAAATATTTTTTATTAGTATCTCTTCCGTTGTTATCACTTTCATTGGCTATCTGAATTTTTTCTTCAGCAATCCGGTTGAATTCCCTTTGAAGAATTGAACCTTCTCGGTAGTGCATCTCCCATGGGATATATTGTTTTAGTGGTCCATATGACTGATGCGCCCATAATTCCGCAGCCGAGTCGTCCAAGAATTGAGTTACTGTTCCATCGTGATCTGAATGCCCGTGGCTAATTATGATCCTTTCTATATCAGAAGGATTTAGACCGATAGTAGAGTAGCCATTTTTTAACGCCTCATAGGATCCGGGTGTACCTAAATCAATAGAAGTCCATCCATCGTTTTCAAAAACGTAAGACCAGGTTGGACCTGTCCTACTACGGCGATTATTTTGTGCAACCGCTACAGCGAAGACTTTTCTTCCCGTTGAAGAACTAAGTTCCAGCAACCACCCATCACCGTTTGGCTCACCTTCTCTTAAAATCTTCGATATTCTATTGTGTTTACTCAATTAAGTTCCCAACCGTCTCAGGCGTACTGAGGCTCATATTTGTAATTATGAAGATGGGGTGAGCGAAGGGATTCGAACCCTCGATCTCCAGGGCCACAACCTGGCGCCTTAACCGACTTGGCCACGCTCACCACAGCAGCG
>DTSF01000202.1:0-1696 GCA_012965485.1 Dehalococcoidia bacterium | reverse complement strand
GAAAAGTCTAGCATCCCATTTGAAGAAGGGTCAATTTACGAAACCCCAAATTCGAGTCTACGCGTTAGCTTGCGAGGCAAGAGACTCTAGTAAATCTTCTACCATTATGTCCGTTTTTGTGTGATGTCGAAGTGGCAATCGAGGGTCCACGTTGTATACATTCCTACGACCTATCTTACGCCTGCCAATATAACCGGCCTTTTCCAGGTCAGATATTATTTTATGCGTAGTTCTTTCTGTCACGCCAATATAGTTGGCTATTCCTCTAGCCGTACTAGTTGGGTTGTGAAAAATGTAACTCAATACAAGTCCGTGGTTGGTAATGAAAGTCCACCTTGGTACTCGGGTTTGTTCCATATCTGAGGCCTCAACAAAGGTACCCACTTCTCAATCTATTAAGCTCGGAGAGCCGACACTATCATACCTGTCGCTTGCATTACAACCTTAATGAGTTCGGTGGTTAATTATTATCGATCTTCGGAGATGGATTGGCATAGAGCTACTAGGGTTTTCACAGGAGTGCCTGTTGCTCCTTTTGGATCGTCTCCGTTAATTGAATTGGTTCTACTTACAGCAGCTATATCGAGATGAACCCAAGGGGTATCTTCAGCAAACATCCCGATAATCATTGCCCCGATAGTGGCACCTCCCGCTGCACCACCGACATTCTTAATGTCAGCCACTTCACTTTTGAAATGTTTAGAAAAAGATTCATCAGCCGGTAATTCCCATAACCTTTCACCTTCCCTAGCCCCTGCTTTTATTACCTCTTTAGTGAATTCATCATTGTTTCCAAAAGCACCTATAATTTGGTCTCCTAAGGCTGTCCGTATCGCTCCAGTTAAAGTGGCCACATCCACAATCTTGTTGACACCCAAATGATTCGCGTAGCACAATGCGTCAGCTAATACCAATCTTCCTTCAGCGTCGGTATTTATCACCTCGATTGTGGTTCCGTTCATAGCAGTCACCACATCCCCCGGACGCTGAGCTTTTCCGCCCGGCATATTTTCAGTAGCGGCAATAATTCCGTAAACATTTATATTGAGAGCTAATTTGGATATTGCAATGAGTGCTCCAATTACGGCTGCCCCTCCTGCCATGTCACCTTTCATAGTGATCATTCCAGCAGGCGGTTTAAGGCTTAAACCACCACTATCGAAAGTTATTCCTTTTCCTATGAGGGCGATTGAGTCATCTGTATTATCTTTATCCCCTACATATTTCAGGATAATTAAATGGGCCGGTTCACTACTTCCTTGAGCCACTCCAAGTAAGGAACCCATTCCTAATTTCCTCATATTATCCTCATCCAAACGCTCAAATTCTATGCCATTTGCTGTAGCTTCTCTCTCCGCAATATCGGAAAGGATGCTTGGGGTCATAAAATTGGCTGGTGCGTTTGCCAGGTCTCTTGCCAGGTTTATGGCGTCTGCTATCGCAGTGTAAGAAATTACGCTAGATTCTGCAGGGGTTGCTGTGTTTAGGATAACTTCCTTAATAGTTTTTTCCGATTTCTCTGAAATGTGATCTTCATATCTGTAAAGCCCATTAATGGTCGCCAATGTGATTAGCTCACATACCCTCTGAGGGCTTATATCTTCCGAACAAAATGTATCAATGGCGAATAACATAATTTCCTGAAACATTCAATCATTTCATTGGGTTTAAAGAGTTTATGTATATCAACGGGACC
>DTSF01000201.1 GCA_012965485.1 Dehalococcoidia bacterium | reverse complement strand
CTATCATAAAAGCTGATACACAATATCCAGTAACATTATTGATTAAAAAGCCTGTGAATTGCAACCTCGATCCAGGATATTTATTTGATTCAAAGCAGTGACAGCAGTCCATGCCTTATGTTGAACTATCTGACACCAATGTTTCCCGAGACCCTCGATGACCATGCTAAAGAGCAATGAGACATAATATGGGGCGAAAAATCATATGCGGATTAAGCTCAAAGAACAGGAGAAATGCTAGCTCTTATAGCTTCTACAAGAGGGTATCAATTTGGTTAATTGACTATGGTCGTATAATTCAAGGAAATTATCTTTAGCCGGGAAGGAACACCCGAGGAGAGGGCATACACATGGTAACCAAAGACAAAGCCCCAGTTATAGTTGTCGTACAGTTGACAGGGGGTAACGATTATTTCAATACAATAATCCCCTATAACGATAACAACTACTACGACAACCGACGGTCCTTGCAAGTACCTCAGGAAAACATGTTGACTCTCGATCAAGAGTTTGCAATGCACCCTGCAATGGGCCCTATGTCTGAAATATATAAAAAGGGTGACATGGCTATCATCCACGGAATCGGTTACGCTGACTCAGTTAGGTCACATTTCCGCGCTATGGACATATGGCATACTGCTGAACCCGATAAGGTTGGAACTGAGGGATGGCTTGGAAGAGTGATTAGAGAAATGGATCCGAATGGAGAAAACCCTGTTACGGCCGTGAATATAGGACAAGGCTTACCAAGAGCCTTGGTTGCACCAAATGTTTCGGTAGCTTCGGTTGCTGACCTCGCAACATATGGATTACTCACAGGTATCGAACAAGAGCAATTAAGAGATAAAATGCTGGCTCGTTTCTCAAATATGTATGGCGCTGCATTGGGATCAGGACCAGTCATGGAATATCTAGGCCAAACGGGAATAGACGCACTCAATGGTGCTGACATATTGAAAGAGGCTCCGGAAAAATACGAATCCGATGTTGAATATGGCAGTAGCTTAATAGCCCAAAATCTGCGTGATGTCGCTTCAGTCCACAAAGCAGGTCTTGGAACAAGGGTGTTTTACACACAACAGGGTAGTTACGACACCCATGCCACACAGGCACCTGCTTTCTCAAAACTTTGGACGGAACTGGCTGCGGCTATACAGGATTTCTGGGATGACCTCAGGATGAGCGGGGACGATGAAAATGTAGTTATGTTCCTTTTCTCAGAGTTTGGAAGAAGGGTTAGGGATAACGGGTCTGGTACTGATCATGGAGCAGCTGGGGTATCTTTCGTTATAGGCCCCGCGGTTAAAGGTGGTATGTACAGTCGTTACCCTGAAACCCGTTCAGAAGCACTGGAGCAGGGAGACCTTGTACCTAACCAAGATTTCAGAGGGGTGTACTCAACTATATTGGAAAATTGGTTAGAGGTAGAGGCGGCCCCCATTGTAAATGGGACATTCTCCAGTGAAAACTTTTTCATCGGCGCCAATTAACTGGTCTCCAATTAAACAAAGGACATCATCACCAGGACAGTTCAAGGAAGAACCTGGAATTACAGCCATTCCATAGGCAGAAATTTACCGGCCCGTAACGGGCTCACACAGCCGGCCAGTGTGGCCTGCAACCAGGATGATGGGCTGTTCGTTCTCAGCCACTGAATCTTTTCTGAGAAGCCAACATTCAAGGCATCTCATTAAGGCACAAGCCCATCCCAACAATACCCTGATTGGTTTCTGAAATATATGATAATTTATCACCCAAATATATAAAAGGCCTAAATTAAATGGCATCAAAACCCAACTTTATATTAATCCTAGCCGATGACATGGGATACTCTGATTTAGGTTGTTATGGGTCAGAGATAAATACTCCTAATATTGATTCCCTCGCCTCCAGCGGAATCCGATTTTCCCAAATGTACAATTCCGCTCGATGCTGTCCTTCGCGTGCTGCATTATTGACCGGGTTGAACCCTCAACAGACAGGGGTGGGTCATATGGTCTCCACTTTCGGGCAAGCTAGTTCGATCCGTGTACCTGCATACCAGGGTTATCTTAACGAAACCTCTGCCACTATCGCTGAAGTCCTCAAAGAAAACGGCTACCAAACCTACATGTCTGGGAAATGGCACGTCGGTGGAGGGTACGATCTCACTGATGCCTCCACATGGACTCCGGGTAATCAAACTCATCCTACACCGGTACAAAGGGGCTTTGATAAATTTTTTGGCATAGTAGCAGGGGCTGCTAACTTTTTTCATCCTAGAACTTTGATGAAAGATGAAACTTTTCTAGATATCGACACCTCGGATTTCTACCTAACTGACGCCATAAGTGAGAATGCGGTCTCCATGCTGGAAGATTCTTCAAAAACCGACAATCCTTTTTTCATGCATGTGGCATACACCGCTCCACATTGGCCACTTCATGCATACGAAGAAGATATAGCCAAATACGTTGGCAAATACCGACATGGCTGGGACAAGATTAGGACTAGCAGACATGAAGAGCTCAAGGGTCTGGGAATATTGGACCCAAAGTGGGAAATATCTCCCCGGGATTCTTCTTCAAAGCCTTGGGATACTGTGGAAGAACGAGATTGGGAAGATCTTCGGATGGCAGTGTATGCCGCCATGATTGACCGGATGGATCAAGGAATCGGC
>DTSF01000200.1:1695-2666 GCA_012965485.1 Dehalococcoidia bacterium | reverse complement strand
TCCACGGTTGGCTATTGCCTCCGCTAGGTGCTTTAGTTGCGATTTCTATCAATCTATAGATTATTTCGTTTGGGATGTCTTGGTCTTTGAAATATCTTATGGCTCGCTGATTGTAAAGGGCTTCTAAAAGGTCTAAATGATTTTGCATTATTTTATCCAGTATGTTCCGTTCGTGCATCGCATTATATATGGTGCAGCCTAAATAAAATCCAACTACTAATAGGGAAATAATCTAGGAAGAACCTCAATTATTGGTATGGGCCCCAACACCTGTGTAAAATGCCATTTGTTGTGAAATTAATGCACGGAGGATAAAGGACTATGAAGGTTTCGACTAGCTTTCAAGAATACTCTGTTGACGGCATTGTTAATGCCGCTAGGAAATCAGAAGAGAGGGGTTACGACATCTTTTCCTCCAGTGAAACAGGTCATAATCCATATTTGCCTTTGGTATTGGCGGCAGAGCATACGGAAGAGATCGAGCTGCAAACTTCTATTGCGTTATCTTTTTCTCGAAGCCCTATGGATACCGCATATATTGCGTGGGACATACAAAACCTTTCGAAAGGTAGGTTCACTTTGGGTCTTGGGAGTCAAGTCAGAGGGCACATAGTCAGAAGATTTTCCATGCCATGGTCAGCTCCTGCCCCAAGGATGAGGGAGTATGTCATGGCTTTGAAACACATTTGGGATTGTTGGCAAAACGGAACCAAATTAAACTTCGCAGGAGATTATTATTCCTTTAATTTAATGTCACCATTTTTCAACCCGGGCCCCATAGAACACCCTGACATAAAAGTTTCGATAGCTGGTGTTAATCCAAATATGCTTAGGGTGGCGGGCGAGCTTTGTGATGGTGTGATTCTTCACTCCTTCAACACCCCACAATATACAAGAGATGTGGTTCTACCCAATTTGCAGAAAGGTGCAGAAAGAGTCGGTAGGTCAATAGAGGACATATCAATTTCTGG
>DTSF01000200.1:0-1685 GCA_012965485.1 Dehalococcoidia bacterium | reverse complement strand
TTGTATATTGTGGGGTGTTGAAGGAGAAAATGAAGAAGAGCTAGAAAAAAAGAGAAAAGAAACGAAAACTCGTATCTCCTTTTATGCATCAACCCGCAGTTACGGTGATGTTATGAAGACTCAAGGGTGGAATGATACCCATGAGAAACTATATCGAATGTCCATTGACGGAAAATGGAATCAAATGGGCGACGAAATTACTGATGAAATGCTCGATAGTTTCGCAGTGATTGGTACTTACGACCAAATAGCTGGAAAAATCAAGTCGACTTATGGGAAATATGCTACATCTGTAAGTTTCGGCATGGATACTCAAAATGAAGAGGAAGAAAATATCTTAAGGGACGTTATAAAAAACCTTAAAGGTTCCTAGATTCCTTTAGGTGATATCAAGATTTGACGGTTTCGTTTGATCTAGGCGTGCAAGGTTAACCGCATTTTGGATTTCTGCGACAGCCAGATCTAATTGGTTTTCATGGTTTATCACGACGCGATCAAACCAACTCGCGGATTTCATCTCCTTGGCGGCAGTTTCGAGTCTAATCTTAAGACTATCCGAGGATTCAGTCATACGCTCTGTCAATCTTTTTTCTAGCTGATCCATATCGGGAGGCGCTAAGAATATATATAAGGCGTTTGGAGCCAACCCTTTGATAGTTTTGGCTCCCTGAACGTCAATCTTTACAATGACGTCTTTTCCTCTTTGTAAAGCTGTTTTCACTTGATCACGTGGAACACCATAGTAGTTACCGTAAACCTCTGCCCATTCTAGAAACCCATCTTGTTCCATTTGTGCTGTGAACTCAGCTTGACTGACGAATATGTAGTCTTTCCCTTCCGTTTCACCATCCCTTTTAGTTCTTGTAGTAACAGTAACAGTAAAATGGTATGGCTCCCCTAATTCTCTCATTCGAGAAAGTAATGCGTCTTTTCCGACGCCTGACGGTCCGGAAAGTACTAAAAGGATTGGAGGTTGTACATCTTTGCGATTCAAAAGATTAGTAAAATTACTCCTGTAATTCTGAAACCACTTCCCAAAAAGAAGGATAGGAGACACTGGCGTCCTCAGAATTTCCGATAGTGGTTTCCCCAGAGGCCAATAAGCCCGCGATTCCATTGGTCATGGCGATCCTGTGATCTCCATGGGTTTCTACTTCAGCACCTGTCAGTGTATGAGTTCCTGTTATTCGCATTCCGTCCGAAGTTTCTTCTATTTGGGCACCTAATCTTTGTAAACTATCAACAGTTGCTGAAATCCGGTCAGATTCCTTAACTCTTAATTCTTCTGCATCAGCTATTACCGTTGTACCTCTAGCGAAACAGGCGGCGAGAGCTAATATAGGTAATTCATCAACCACCCTGGGTATTAGGACTCCTGATATTTCAGTTGCTATTAAATCACTAGTCGATACTGTTACATCCCCCGTCGGTTCACCACCTTCTAGGTGCTCATTTTCTATTATTATATTCGCGTTCATGGATGCAAGTACTTCCAAGACCCCTGTGCGCGTAGGGTTCATTCCCATTCCTGGGATCGTTATTTTTGAATCAGGGTGGCACGCACCGGCGATTAACCAAAAAGCTGATCCACTGGTGTCGCTAGGCACTTTGACGTCAACAGAACTGAGTTCTTTGTTCCCTGTTTTAATTGTGAGTCCATTTATTTCCAAATCCCCACCCATAGA
>DTSF01000199.1 GCA_012965485.1 Dehalococcoidia bacterium | reverse complement strand
CTAACAAAGTGTACGGTGTGCTTCCCGCTGCTCTCTGGGCAAGATGTCTAGAATAATTTTCCACCCCTGCACAGTAACCTGCTATTTCTAACATTTCGAGATCATATTTTGTTCGAGATTCCAACCTCTGAGCTTCCAGCAGTTTATCTGAAGATTTGAGGTGTTTCAGGTGTAACTCGAGTTCCTTTCCAATATCCCTAATCGCCATTTGCAACTTTTCTTTGGAAGTCACAAAATGTTTTGCTGGATATATTTCCACAGACTCTTTGTCGCCTATTATTTCTCCAGTTAACGTATCTAAGTGAGTTATTTTTTCCACCTCGTCTCCCCAAAATTCAATTCTAATGCCAAGTTGCTCGTAGGCAGGTAATATTTCTAAAGTGTCGCCTCTCACTCGAAATCTACCTCTTGCCAGGTCATAGTCATTTCGCTCATATTGCATATCAACTAATTTTCTAATTAAATCTCTTTGGCTTTTAGACTCTCCTTTTTTCACGGATGCTACAAATCCCTGGTATTCTTCGGGAGCACCTAGACCAAATATGCAGGAAACTGAGGCAACTATCAGCACATCCTTCCTGGTTAATAGTGAGCGGGTCGCTGAATGCCTTAGTTTATCAAGCTCTTCATTGATGTCTGCATCTTTCTCAATGTATGTATCAGTTCGGGGTACATAGGCTTCTGGTTGGTAGTAGTCGTAGTAGCTTACGAAATATTCGACGGCATTTTCAGGAAAAAATTCTTTGAATTCAGTGGCCAATTGTGCAGCCAAGGTTTTGTTATGTGCGATCACAAGGGTGGGTTTTTGAATTTTTTCCACTATGCAGGCCATAGTGTACGTTTTACCGCTTCCTGTAACTCCTAGTAATGTTTGTTTACCAAAACCCTTAGATATACCTTCGGAAAGTTGAGAGACAGCGGTAGGCTGATCTCCGCTCGCAGTAAATTCAGCCGATAATTTAAATTCTGACATATACCTTCCAGTTACCTAACTGCTAGTGACCAAATTGTTTCCTCAGAATCTCGGTCGTATGGAGTTCCGTCATAATCTCCGGCAATTTCTTCTATTCTGAAACCACAATATTCGAAAAGATAGCGCGCTTCATCCGTATACAAGTACCTCAAGGTGAAATTTGCATACCGTTTAGATATCAAGTAGTCATCAATATGTTCAGTTATAGAAATTTGAGTATGTAGCAATTGGTTATAGAGGTCAAATTCCGTTCGGTGATGCAAAGACCTGTAACCATTGCCTTCACTATACCTTGAATCCCTCAGGTGGTAAAAGATGTCAGATCGCTGGTCAAATAAATCCTTATCAGGTACAAAAAGAGTAATAATTAATTTACCTCCTGGTTTGAGATGGTTTCTAAGTGAGTTTAAGGCGTGGACCTGATCTTCTACCGTCAGAAGGGATTGGAAACCTCTATACGGGAAAATCACTAGGCTGAATTTTTGGGCCAGTGCCAAGAATCGAACATCTTGTTTGATAATTTTGATCGGGACTTTTTTATTAACAAATTTGATCCCTAGCCTGTCAATCATTTTCTGTGAAGAATCTATACCTGTGATGTTTGCCCCATTCTCCATCAAGGGAATGGTGATTCTTCCAGTACCGCACCCAATTTCTAAAATATTACCTTTGATATTGGACGCTTTTTGGAGATAGAAATTGATGTCATTGTCCACGAATGAATACACCTCGTCATAGATATCAGCCCATGAGTCATAATCTGTGTTCATCTATTGGTGATATTCTCCAGAGCCATACGGATTTTTTCTTCTGTACTTAAATTATCCGAATTGATTGAGCCGATGGCTGCTCTTGCTTCCTGTATCGAATAACCTAACGCCGTTAGAGAATCAAATACATCATCCATTTCACTCGGATCACTTGGCATAGACCAGGTTTGCTCCATTTTCCCTTTCAGTTCAAGTAAAATTCGGTTGGCGGTTCTATTCCCAACACCTGAGACAGATTTAAATGCATTAACATCTTCCGAAGAGACTGCTGCAGCTAGAGATGCCGCATCAAATGTAGATAGAATTGCCAATGCCAGCCTAGGTCCTACGCCACTGATTGTGATTAGAGTATTGAAAGCATTTCTGTCATTTTCTGTTACGAAACCGTACAGGGTTAAAGAGTCCTGTCTCATCTGTAAAGAAGTTAGAATTTTTACCTCATCCCCTAGATTCCCTATGTTTTCTACCGTGGTTATAGGGGTACTTATTCTTAAGGTAATCCCGGATATCTCTATGTCTACATACTCACTTCCTTTGGAAATTAGTCGACCTGTTACTGCCGATATTAGTGTGTTCACCATGTGGAACTTCCTATTAAATCATCTAGCATGTGAGAGTTAATATGGCATATTGCTACGGCTAACGCGTCTGTGACATCATCAGGCCCCTGTATGTCTCTACCACCTAGCAGTAAGCTCACCATTTCACTAACTTGTTCTTTGGAACTGCCCCCATAATCGGTTACAGATTTTTTCACCGCTTGCGGGGCATATCGAAACACTGGAATATCCTTTTGTGCCCCTGCAATAAATACGACTGCCTGCGCCTGCCCGATAGCAATCGCTGTTTTAGGGTTTTTAGAGACAAAGGGCTCTTCAACTGCAATTGCATCGGGTTGGGTTTCTTCTATCACCTTTTTGGTAGCCTCAAATAGATGTG
>DTSF01000198.1:604-2682 GCA_012965485.1 Dehalococcoidia bacterium | reverse complement strand
TTGATCACCAAGATATTCATAAATATTGTCAAGAGTCTGTTTTATCCTATGCGATTCATTATAGGTAGGAATCACTATGGAAAGATGAATATCAGTCACTTCATTAACTAATAAATTTTGATACTAATCAGGTTTCTCCAACTCAAACGCTGCATGCAGTACCTCCGCTGCTTTTGCTACCTGGTTCGTTCCAATTATGCAGGTAATCCTAATTTCCGAGGTGGTAATCATTTCGATGTTAATCTTAGCCTCGGCAAGAGACCTAAACATAGTCGAGGCATACCCAGGAGAATTTTGCATACCAGTACCAACTATACTAATTTTGGCCAGATTTTCAGCTTTGCCAACATTAGTCGTACCAAGATCATGGGCAACGTCCTCGACCACTTTCATAGCTCTATCTACATCAGATTGTTTTATCGTGAAAGTCAGGTCTGTGGTACCTGATACACTGGCGTTTTGCACTATGACATCTACGCTAATATCAGATTGAGCCAAAGGATCAAATAATGCTGCTGCAATTCCCGGTCTATCAACCACCGAAAAAACCGTTATTTTGGCAACATCTTTGTCCGTAGCTATACCTCTTACCCTATTTCGTATTTCCCCAACCGTAGTATCCATATTGTCTCCATCATGAATTAGAGTACCTGGTTCATTATTAAAACTTGAAGCGACTAATATTGGCACCTGGTAAACCATGCCCAATTCAATTGAACGAGGATTCATTTTGGCACCATAACTCGCCAATTCCAGCATTTCTTCAAATCCGACCTGAGTCATTTTCCTAGCATCTGAGACTAAACGAGGATCGGCGGTATATATTCCTTCTACGTCAGTATAAATCTCACACCGATCAGCATTCAATCCTGCAGCTAAAGCCACAGCAGTTAAATCTGACGCTCCCCTCCCTAAGGTTGTAATATCACTATCATTGGTCACTCCTTGAAAGCCCGCAACAATTACTATATTCCCTTTCTCTAACTCCTCATTAATCCTGCCAGTATCTATACCAGCGATTTTAGCTTTTCCATAAGAAGAATCAGTCCGAATTCCGGCTTGAGCACCGCTTAGACTGACAGCCTTTTTGCCCATAGATTTAAGAGCCATAGCAACAAGCGCACACGATTGAAGTTCCCCCGTTGATAGCAACACATCGAGTTCCCTCAAATCAGGCATTTCTGATACCTTGGAAGCAATAGACAATAGATTATCCGTGGAGTCACCCATGGCAGAAACAGTTGCAACCACATTCCCTTCCGAGTCATGTGCCGATCGTATCCTGGCAGCCACACTTTTAATCAACTCAGGGGTAGCTAAGGATGATCCACCGTATTTCTGTACTACAAGCGACAATGTAATCCTTTAATCTTTTTCTATATATGCGCCCCTTGCAGTAGGGGACGTGAAAACAATCTCTCCGTCAAGACCAGATTTCATAGCAGCATCAGCCATTTCATAGCCGATCGTATATTCTCTACCTTTAGTAAGGGCCATTATTGAACTGCCCGCACCAGATAAAAAAGCACCCAATGCGCCTGATGCCATAGCAGCTCTAATAATATTTTTCATAGGGGGAAATTGTTTTTGCCGATCAGGCTGATGAAGCATATCTTGCGTAGCATACTTAAGATTACCCAAATCTCCTGTCATCAGGCATTGCACTAACAGAGCTGCCCTTCCGATATTATAAATGGCGTCCTTTCTTTGTATTTCTGGAGACAGTATATTTCTAGCCTGGTCCGTTGGCATTGTCTGGCAAGGAACGTACAAAACAACGTTAATATCTTCCGGAAACGGAACGCTGGCGGTGACTAATTCTCCTTGGTCGTAAATCCCGATTTGAACCCCACCCAACAAAGCAGGCGCAACATTGTCGGGATGTTTTTCAATCTCCGCCCCCATTCTCAGTATCTCTGGAGCAGAGAGTGGAAATCCTGCAATGGCGTTCCCGCTCATCAAACCACCTATTAAGGCAGCAGAGCTACTGCCCATGCCACGAGTCAATGGTATTCCATTAGTGCATTCCAATATGACTTCAGGAACGGTTTCGCCAATTTTCTCAAATACCTTGCAGA
>DTSF01000198.1:0-594 GCA_012965485.1 Dehalococcoidia bacterium | reverse complement strand
TCTTATATACTTGGATCATTTGGAGGACTTGCAGAAACTTTTATAGACAAAATTGTTATCGTCGGTAGGTAATTCATCTTGCCCTTTTCCAATTACTTTGATGGAAAAGGGGCCTTTGGTGGCTTTTACTTCGTTCCAAACATTAAGGGCGATCCCAAGGCAGTCAAAACCTGGTCCCATATTGGCGGAAGTTGCCGGCACTTTTACTACAATGTTCTCAATCATTTCAATCCCAAGATTATATCATTCATAACTATACATATCAGTGCTGATAAAATAGCAGTATATGATCCAATCTATAAACCTATGCGGCAAACCCATTGGCTATAAAACGAAGTACAGAGCCCGATCAGTCCTATAAAAAAAAACAGATCCTGTCCAGAAGTCTAGATTTGGTTGACTATGACTTCGTCAAACAGAAATTAGGCGATTTCTGTACTTTCTCTGGGTCCAGAAAGATAGCTAATGGAATGTTCCCTTCATATTTCCAACCAACAGTTTCTCGACTGCAAATCGAGACAGAAGAAGGGATAAGGTTGATTTCAAACACCGGTTCTTTTTCACTGCGAGAAATTAAAGACCATGGAGATAGTT
>DTSF01000197.1 GCA_012965485.1 Dehalococcoidia bacterium | reverse complement strand
CGCACGAGAATCAGGCCCCGCTATAGCAGCTAAAAAAAGAGCACAGTCAGAAACAGTTCTTGCCATAGGACCTTGTACTGATGTTGGGCTCCAGCCCACCTTGGATGGATAAGTAGGTACTCGGCCAGGAGATGTCCTAAATCCGACAACATTACAAAAGTTTGCTGGGTTACGTAAAGAACCCCCGGTATCACTGCCATCAGCAATTGGGACCATTCTAGTAGCGAGGGCCACAGCTGCTCCGCCACTACTGCCGCCGCAGGTTGTGCTGGTGTCATAAGGATTCAAAGTTTCTCCAAATACCTCATTATAAGTTTGGGAACCTGCTCCGAACTCTGGCGTATTGGTTTTGCCAATTGTGATAGCCCCAGCTCTCTGCATCCTCTCCACTATTAATGCACTGTAGTCGGGTATGTAGTCAGCATACAAAGGAGAACCGTATGTCGTCCGAATACCTTTAGTCGGAACTAAATCCTTATGGGCCGTGGGAAGTCCGTGTAATATCCCTAAATTTTCTCCTTTGGCAATTGCTTCATCTGCGAGTTTGGCCCCCTCTATTCCTAGCTCGGGATGAATGGTAACAATGGCGTTTACTTTAGGATTCACAGAATTTATTTGACTTAAGTGGGCATCCATCACCTCTGATGCTGAAATGCCCTTAGTTTTAATTAATCTAACCATTTCAGTGGCAGTCATATTAACTATTTCTGATTTAGACATATCAATAACTCCATTCTCACGTGGTGATTTTTAAATTTTGTTCGAATTTCTCTTCTGATTTTTGCCAATCCGGTATCAATAGTTTGGCAGGATTCTCTAGCAAAATAATACTCACGGCGCCTGCAAAACTCGCTACCACACTGATAGCGAATGCAGGATTATAGGAATCAAAAATATCGAAAACTGGGCCTCCAACCCAACCGCCCAATGCCATGCCTGCGCCAGCTCCCAGCATTTGAAACCCATGCACCCCTCCCATAGGCGCATGCCCGAAATATTTCCTGTTTAGAATTGGGAATCCCCCAGTTTCTCCTCCGTACCCAACCCCAAAACTAACAGCAAATATTAAGAACACCCCATCCATCGATGAGAATATCAAAAGTAATACTGTTGCCCCCTGCAAGATGTAAAAAACTGTCATTACAGTTCGCACACCCAACCTTTCACATAAAATCGGAGTTGTTAACCTAGTGACTATGCTGACTGCCGAAAACAATGTGAAAATTAGCGAAGCATCTATTGCACTCATACCTTTACTAGTGGCCATTGGAATTATCCAAATCAAGATCACTGCATGCCCCACGCAACCAAGGAAATGAATAGAACTCATATTCCAAAAGGCGGCAGTTTTCCTCATGTATCCCTTGAACTCATTGAGAAGAATAGCAGGAGGGAGTTTGTCACTAAGTGGTGGATCACCTTTGAAAGTACCATACGCCTGACCGCCTACATCTGCGGGCCTGTTTTTAAATACAGAAACCAAGGCCAGCATTATTAATGTGGAAGCAATCCCTATGGAGACAAAAGCGACAGTCCAACCAAATGTCTGAATCATAAAGGCTACAAAAGGCGTGGCCAATGCAGGTCCTACTCCCCAGGAAGCCATAATGAGACCCATAGCCAAACCTAGGTGCCTTCTAAACCAGATCATAGCTGCGGGTATAAGGGGTACAAGAAAAATTGCCTGAGCAATACCGAGTATGACCCCATATGTAAGCCAAAATTGCCACAGATCTTTTACAAAAGCGGTAGTCAACATACCAATTAAAAAAACAAAGGTTCCGACAAGCATAGATTTTTTTGCCCCAAACCTATCACCCAAATTGCCTGCCCACGGAGCCATAACAGCTGACACTATGCTACAAATTGCATAGGCGAATCCAATACCACCCTGACTCCATCCAAATTGAGTCTGCAATGGATCGATGAACACCCCAAAAGCCATTCTGATGGATGAGCCTACTATCTGCATCCCAGCAATAATGACAACTATCATCCAAGCATAATGCCAGTAAAAAGTTTTTGGCTCAGAAGTGCCTAATTTATCCTGAATCATTTTTGAGAGAATTCTCCAACCTCAGTGAAGAGGACACATACACAGTGCTGCCGATTCCCAGGTGTAAATTCCCGTTTGCCCTGCTTAATATCGAACATCTTTCCGTTTTTCTATCCGAGTCGAAGCTGACATCGCTAGCACATAAATAACAAGCAATCCCGTAAAAAAAACAACCAACCCAAATTGTAACGGCATTCCTAAAATAAAAGTGTTTTTTAACAATTACTCACTACATTTAAACAAGAATGGAAGACAGTTTCATGAAATATATGTGAGGATTATATTCCGTAACTGTCTCCCGTGACTAGGTTAAAAATGGTGTGTTTACAGTCTTAATTTGAAACAGATGAATTGTAGGTAATCTTTCTGATAACCTACCGATACCATAGAAAGATAAATATCATGGAGGATGCGATGCTTAGGCCTAACTTAATCAGACAAAAATTAAAGTCGGAGGAACCCACCCTTAGTACCCATATACACAGTGTGTGGCCCGCAGAAATAGAAGCCATCGGGCATGCAGGCATATATGACTATGTTGAATTCGTGGCCGAGTATGGACCATCAGATTTACACGACCTTGACAACATGTGCCGAACATCCGAACTCTATAATCTTGGAAGCATGATTAAGATAGATCAAAGCCT
>DTSF01000196.1 GCA_012965485.1 Dehalococcoidia bacterium | reverse complement strand
CCCCACTCGGCAGAAACATGATCACCTTTCAAATCCGATATTTCTTTATCTTTTCTCTCTCTTTCTAACTCCGCCAAGCGAGAAGCTAATATTCGCATAGCTATTTCTCTGTTTTGGCGCTGGGATCTTTCATTTTGACATGTTACAACTATGCCGGTAGGTTCATGAGTTATCCGTATAGCTGTTGAGTTTTTCTGAACACTCTGTCCGCCATGGCCTCCGGCTCTATATACATCCACCCTCAAATCATCTGCATTAATTCCGACGTCTGCACCTTCATCCATTTTTGGGATAACTTCAGCGAGAGCAAATGAGGTGTGCCTAGCGTGGTTATTATCAAATGGGGAAATTCGGACGAGTCTATGAACTCCTTTTTCCGCTTTGAGATGACCGTATGCATAGTGGCCAGTTATTTGTAGCACCACACTTTTTATACCAGATTCTTCCCCGTGAGAAACATCTAAAACTTCACAACCAAACCCTTTCCGATCGCACCATCTGGTATACATACGGGCTAACATAGAAGCCCAATCCTGAGAATCAACGCCTCCTGCCCCCGCATGCAAGGCTAATATGGCATCAAGTTGGTCGTGTTCACCTGAGAGGGTAAGGGTAAATTCCTCCTCTTCAACGTTTTTTTCTATTTGATCAGTCTCCAAGCGTATTTCATCCAAAAAGCTTGAATCATTCTCTAAATTTGCCAGTTCCAGCAATTCCAGATTCGTCACTATCTGTTCTTGAATCCCTTTCCACACAGCAACTTGATTATTTAATGTTGCCAAAGTTTTCATTTTGGACTGGGCATTAGTGGAATCTTCCCAAAAATTTGGGACTATCGATTCCTCTTCCAATTCTTTTATTTTTCGTTCCTTTGAAGGAAGGTCAAAGACGCACCAGTAGGTCAGAAACCTTTTTTCTCAGATCGAACAAAGCAGTTTTCAACTCTTGCATCGGGGGTTCCTCTCCAAACAGTTTTTGAAAAGCATATGTGGCCACTAGAAGCTAATTATACCAAGCAGTTCAGTCAGATTATTTAATTTGGACACCAACAATACCACCCAAAGTAACTAGATTGACAGATAAGAATCCACATCCAATACCCATCCTCTTTTCATAGACCTACGTTCATCAGAAACACCGGGTAGACTTATTGTTTCTAACAAAGTGCGAGGGTTTGGACCTCTTAATATAAGTTGCCATCTGTATCGACCTCTAACTCGACTTGGGAAAGCTTGGGTGGGACCAAGAATTTCGGTATCAGACAATCCCCATACCTGTTTTTGTTCTCCCAATAGCTTAGCTAGCTGTTCAGCCTCTCTCTGCCCTGAAATGTCATCCACATCTTGCCTAAGCAATCTAATTATTTTGCTATAAGGTGGCTGAACATGGTTGCGCCTATTCTTAGATTCTATATCAAAAAAAGACTGATAATTCTGCGTAGCAGCAGTTTTTATGGCGTAATGGTCTGGCTGATATGTTTGAATAATAACTTTGCCTTCCTCCACGCCTCTCCCTGCTCTACCAGCCACTTGGCACAAAGTTTGAAATACTCGCTCCGATGCCCTGAAATCCGGCAAACCAAGCCCTACATCAGCCGATACAACACCTACTAACGTCACATTAGGCAAATGATGCCCTTTTGATATTAACTGCGTGCCAACAACAATTTGAGATTGTCCTGATCTGAACCTATCCAAAAGCTCCCCATAGTGAGAATGTCTGGTTATGGCATCACTGTCCCATCTATCAATAACCACATCGGGGTACAATTTATTAAGTTTTTCGGTCACAAGTTGGGTACCCACACCGTACCTTCCAATAGAATCGCTGCGACACTCTAGACAGTTTTCAATATTCCTTCTCTTTTGGGCACAGTAGTGGCAAATTAGCAATTGGGATTCCGCATGAAATGTGAGCGACACATCACAATTTCTACACTTGGCCACGTACCCACAGCTATTGCATTGAACAAAGGAAGAGAATCCTCTTTTGTTTATAAAAAAAATAGCTTGATTCCCGTTATTGATGGTGCTTTCCAACTCGGCTATTAATTGCCTGCTGAAAATGTCATTGTTACCACTCTTTAACTCAGCCCTCATATCCACAATATTGACCTCGGCTAGCAATCTACCGTCTCTACCTGAGGTGCCATTTACAGTAGGCCTATATCTTTGATTTAGCTCTACCAGGCGATATCTTCCCCGCTTGGCTCGCAGATAGGATTCAATATCTGGGGAGGCTGACCCTAAAATCACAGCCGCTGATGTTAATCCTGCTAATTGCATCGCAACATCTCTAGCATGATACCTAGGCACCCCGTCATTCTGTTTATAAGTCCATTCATGTTCCTCGTCAATTATGATCAAGCCTAAGTTACTCAAAGGGGCAAATATGGAGCTTCTTGATCCGATCACAACCTGATATTCATTGGCTTTGATCTTCCTCCACTGGTCAAACCGTTCCCCTACTGTCAGTCCGCTATGCAGAACTGCTATTTTTCCTGGAAACCTGGAAGAAAACCGTTCTATGGTTTGGGGGGTCAATGCAATTTCTGGGACAAGCACCAATGAACTTTTCCCTTGGGAAATGCACAAGGACACGGCTTCCAGATACACTTCAGTCTTACCACTACCAGTAACACCATGGAGAAGTACGGCTCTGGTCTTTATCGAAGGCTTCTCTATCAATTCGTATATTTGTTCTAAAGCGTAAGTTTGTGAATCCGAAAGATTAACCGGTTGAGCAGGTGCATACAGTTTACCGTTGAGAGGATCCCTCTCGACTTCGAGTTGCTCTTGGTGCAAATAACCCTTGGATATTAATGAATTAATAGAAGAAGAACCGAATTTGCTCCTCAGTATAGCCATTCTACGTATGGTATCTTCGTCATTAGATAGGTAAGTTAAAGCGACCAATTGCTTCGGGGCTTTTAGTAGTTTCCCCTCCATTAAAGCTAACTTGCCGGATTTGGTTATCTTACCTAACTTTTCATATTTCACCCGAACTTTAACTGAGGATTCTTTTACAGTCGGAACCACTACCTGTTTTTCAATAAGCCGGCTAACTGACCGCCGTGCTCTTTCTCCGAAATGGGCAATGACCTTCTCTAATTGTGCGGAGTTTCTAGACGACAAATATTTGAGAATTGAGGTTTGGAATTCACCAAATTTCAGTTCTGATATCTCAACCCCACTGGCCACAGACAACCAGACAGATTTACGTTTCCTGGCGCCTGGGGGAAACATTAGGGAACAGGCCTGAAATAAAGTACAAAAATATTGTTGGCTGATCCAACGGGCTAACTCCAATCGGATCGGGTCAATTAAAGGGTTACTGTCTGTGAGTTCTAATACCTTACGGACTGAATCCAAATCAGATGTGTCTGAAAACCCGAAAATTATCCCCTGTTTGGTCTGATTACCAAAAGGCACAATTACAGAGTGACCTAGTTCCAAGATGAGCCCTACCGGCATCGAGTAAGTAAAGGTTCTATTTCCAGAACCCGGTGAATCTACTGCTACTTCGACAAATTTCAAAAGACTCAACCCCGTTACCTAACTAAGGTCATTTGTCCCGAAGTATACAATGATAAAAGGTCGAAACCTGAGATTTTGATTTAGAAAGTCAAGGCCTTCTACCTTCTTTAATTCTGGCAGCCCTACCAGATAAGCCTCTCAAGTAATACAGTCTAGCCCTTCTGACTTTTCCTTTTCTTGTGACTTTGACAGATTCAACATTTGGAGAGCACTTAAGAAAAGTTCGTTCTACACCGACTTGATTGGTAATCCTACGGACTGTGAATGTCTCTCCTCTCCCATTTCCTCTGACCCTCAGAACAACACCTTCAAAGGCCTGAGTCCTAACCCTTTCCCCTTCAACCACCCTCACGTTAACGACAACAGTATCTCCGGAACGAAACTCTTCAATGTTTGGGTTTTTTTCTACTGGTATCAGATTATGAGCATCCATTTTCCGTGTCCCGACATGTTTTCTAAGTTCGTTGACCTGAGAATAAAATAGTTCAGAGGCAAATTACAAGAGTAAAATTGTACTTTGATGTTTGCTACAAAGGCAATAGGCTCAATACGTATTTAGCTTGTATTTGTCTCCCAAAAATCACTTATGACTATAATCACAGTATTTGATAGAATTGAAGGTGTTGATACTGACACAATTCATTCATAATGTGGGGAGGAGATAATGCCTTTTAGATTTGGCCCCATGGAACTAATAATCGTTTTGGTGGTTGTACTAATAATATTTGGTGTAGGTAGGTTACCTGAGATTGGAGGAGCTATGGGAAAAGCCCTCAAGGAATTCAGATCCACCCAAAAAGACATCGTCGAAGACGATTCCACGACTAAAAAGGATTGAGCTGAGTTTCCCACTGTGATGCAAAAATTTAATGGATTCAGACGCTATAAGCTCAAATGTAACTGAATTACGAGTTACCATTGTCCTCAGTTTTATTCAATATCATCTGTAGATTCCCTATCTCTTATTTTCACCCCTATTTTGGACAAAATTATACCTACCTCATACAAGACTAGAACCGGAATCGCTACCAAGGTCTGGTTTATAGGGTCCAAGGTAGGTGTGATTAGAGCCCCTAATACAAATGCGAGCACAATTGCCCATTTCCGGTTCCTTGATAGAAATGCTGGTCGAACTACGCCGATCCTAGATAAGAAAAACAATACGATTGGTAACTCAAATATCACCCCCATCCAGAATAAGAGGGAAAGCATCAGACTCACATAGTTACCAATTCTAATCATTGGGGTAGCCACATCGCTACCGAAAGTAATAAGAAATTTAACTGCCGGTGGAAACAACACAAAATACCCAAACCCAGCACCAAGCAGAAAAATGAGGATGCTAACAGGCATCAATATGTATAAATATATTTTTTCAGTGGGATTAAGCCCTGGTGAAACGAACATTGCTAGCTGCCATAAAAGAAAAGGCAATGAGGTAAAAATACCTGCAAGAAGCGACGCTTTCATAGCTATGCCTATAAACTCGGTCAGCTCCGTATATACGGGCTTTTGGTTAGGCACCCCCGGAAACCCACTAGCCGGTTCCATCAACAAACGAAGTATTTGCTGATGAAATATAAAAGCAACCACTGTGCAGATTACAACAACAATTGCGGACCATGTGAGACGCCTTCGAAGTTCATCGAGGTGAGCCCCTAAAGACTGTGAATCGTCAGTCAATAGACATCACCTCCCTGGACTTTTATCAGATTCATCCTCATTGCCTGTTTTTTTGTTATTTGTCTCTTTATCGCCCAACAGTTCTGGAGGTTCAAATGTGGGAATCTTTTTTCTCCGAGGTTGAAAGGCTATAGGAGGTGCTGTATTTTGGCCCAGATCGGCTTCTGAACTATTGCCCTCAGGTTTGGATTCATGGATATTGCTATACCTAGTAGTGGCAGAATTATCCACATCAATGTGAGGAATTTTTTCTGCAAATCTCTTAGCCTCTGAGATCAAATCTCCCAACATTCGTGCTCCAGAAATCATTTTTTGTGGGCCCAGCAACAAAAAAGAGATTAACAATATAACCAAAATTTCCATGCTCCCCATTCCCAGCATGCCTTCACAACTCCGTAGTTATTTGAGATCTATTTAGGGGTGCCAACATCAAGCATCCTGTACATTTTGAAAAATCTTTCTTGTGTTTTTCAACATCAATTATTGTTTTTAATTTCAATTGAGTCAAAATTCTCAACAAAGTACAGATAGGAAGACCAACAACTGAAAAATAACATCCTTCTATCGTCTCAACCGGATGGAAAAAGTCATTTTGAATAGCATATGACCCGGCTTTATCCATCGCGTCTCCTGTTTCCACGTATGACTTTATTTCACTATCGCCGTAATCCCTCATGTGCACTTTCGTCGTAACCGCTTCTTGAAGATATACATCGTTGGCCACATCGTACACACAGACTGCAGTTATCACACAATGATGGGTGTTAGATAAATTTTTTAAGGTTTCTAATGCCTCAGTTCTATTTACCGGCTTACCTATCACTCGATCCCCAAACACCACAACTGTGTCAGCCGCCAAAACTATTGAATCTTTTGGAACCTTCCCGAATACACTTCTAGCCTTTTGTGTTGCCAAAGATTGCACATATTCAATCGGAGGTTCATTTTCATGTTTAATTCTTTCATCTCCAATAGGATCGACAAAGCCGAAATCCAACCCAAATTGGTGCAACACCTGCTTTCTTCTTGGAGACGAGGTTGCAAACAAAATTACCTTTCCTTGATTATTTCTCTTTTCCATGTGAAAGCTATCCATTGGATGTAGGCCTATAGGAAATCGTCTTACAAGAATTTATTACGAATTAATTATTCAGAGACAAAGTGGTAACACACTCAGTATGGTATGTCTGAGGAAACATATCTATAGGATCTACGCTGTCGATTTGATATCCTCCTTGTACCAGAATATTCAAATCTCGGGCTAGAGAAGCTGGATCACAGGACACATAAGCAATTTTATTTGCCTTCGAGGACATAACCGAAACTATCGCTTGTGGATGGCATCCAGTTCTTGGTGGGTCCAAAATAATTACATCTATTTCCTCTTTTAATTCTTCCAATACCTCCTCGGTTTTACCCTGAATATAATGAACATTATCCAAGTCGTTTAGCCCAAACAGTGCATCTTTTACAGCGGCTTGAGACTCTTCCACTGCAATCACTTTTCTTACTTTGTCCGATAATAATGAAGCAAAAACGCCAACCCCGGCGTATGCATCAACAAGGATTTCATTTCCGTTTAGCCTTAATTTGTCTCCAACAAGATTTATCATAAACTCCGCTTGCTTGGTGTTTACTTGGAAAAAGGATGGAGATGCAACCCTAAATTCCCTATCCAACATATTTTCTACGTACCATTTTTGTCCTGTTTGAAAATCTATATCTGCTTCCGATAACTCAGGCTGAACTAGATAATCTTCAGTATTAATACCGACTCTTATAGATAAATTGGTTGTCTCTGACGCATTGTCTTGCAGCTGAGATAAAAAGCCATTGATTTTCGAATCCATCAACATACATTCATCAACTCTGACGAATCTTCTGGTTACCCGGTTGGAAAATCCAAGCTGACCTCCAAACCGAACAGTAAATCTGGCATGATTGCGATAATTTAAATTTTCTGGAGCTGGGTGAGTTTTGGACACATGTATATTTGAAAGAGAGGCATAGTCTGCAAAAAAACGTCTAACCATATCTCTTTTTAGTTCCAGCTGATGATCATAGGATATATGCTGCCACTGGCATCCACTGCATGGGCCAAAATAAGGACAAGGATGGTTGACTCGGTGCGGGGAGGCTTCGATAACTTCAGAGACCATTGCATTTATCTTGTTTTTACCACGCCTCTTGTATCTATAAATACGAGCCTTCACAACTTCACCTACAATGCCTCCAAAAACTTGAATGGGTCCTTCTTCAAAATCGGCTACAGTGTCCCCAAAGGCTCCCATTGAAAGAAGTCGTAATTCTGCAAATTCCTTTTGAGGATCAAGATCTCTCAAAGGATCTCCGTCATACGTTACTAACCTACCTGAATCAACCATTTAACCCTCAACGATTTATATTTGTGATTTGATAGTCTCTTGAAACACCGAAACTGTAAAGAGCATAGCCTGATTTTCTGTTACGTCTGCTATCATAAAGCTAGGTAGGCTGGTTAATAAAAAATAGTGGAGTCTTCCATTAATGAGTACCGAAAGACGGTTACCCACGTGGCTTAAAGTCAAGATGCCTAGTGGACAGAACTATTCTAAATTACAAAAATTAATTAAAACTCAAGGTCTTCATACAGTTTGCGAAGAAGCTAGGTGTCCCAATATAGGGGAATGCTGGGAAAAAGAAACCGCTACTTTCATGATATTAGGAGACATTTGTACCAGAGCGTGTACATATTGTGCTGTAACCACAGGACGCCCGACCAATCTCGATCTTGAGGAACCGAGAAGATTAGCCAACACTGTAGAAATTCTTGACCTGAAGTATGTGGTTATTACCTCAGTGAACCGGGATGATTTACCAGATGGGGGAGCCTTCATATTTGCTCAATGCATTAAGCAAATAAAGAAAAAAGTTCCTACATGTAAGGTTGAGGTTTTAACACCCGATTTCCAGGGTGATTGGAAATCATTAGAAGTTGTGACCGACGCAAATCCAGAAACCTTCAATCACAATATAGAGACTGTAAAAAGAATATTCCCCAGGGTACGCGCCAAAGGCGACTACGAACTGTCTTTGCGACTGTTGGACAAAGTTAAGGACTTAATGCCAGATGGAGTTACGAAGTCAGGAATGATGGTAGGCCTTGGAGAAACGAAAACAGAGATTATAGCTACTATGGAGGACCTGCTCCAAAATAGATGCGACCTACTGACAATCGGGCAATACCTAAGACCTTCCCAAAAACATGCTCCTATCTCGAAATGGTATACGCCGGAAGAATTTGCAGATTTGGGAAAAATCGGAATGGAAATGGGATTTAAGCATGTAGCGTCTGGACCACTGGTTAGAAGCTCATACCATGCAGAAGAACAACACAGTGCTGCCTATTCGAAACCTTTACCCGTCGGGTAACAGGTGAATTAAAAGTCGCCTACTAGAACGTAACCCTGATAATCAGTCTGATGAGGGCAGTTTTCTGGGCTGTTGAAGCTCCATATCTAGATTGCAACATTGAATAACCCCTTCACCTGCTTTAGTACATAGAACAGTGGTCCCACACCCGTCGCATTGGTATCGCCTACCAAGTTGATTAGACATTTATCAAATCCCTCAAAACCATATTTATAAGCAGATAATTCACTACTTTTGAGACATCGGCTCGCCACAACAAGAAACAGTGCCATCTGCGCCTCTTGTGACAACAAATTCCGATCCACATTTACCACAAGAATAACGCTTACCTGTCTCGTTAGCCAAAATGTTCACCTCTTTCGTAGTATTGATAACAAGGCCGAATTATAAAATGGGGTTGGATGAAGGTCAACGACATTTCGCCTAAGAATGCTCTTTATATATATGCCACCATCCGTAAAAGAATATATTATTCAATATCTTCTATCACCGCCTGTGCTGACAAATAGTCCCTTCTCCCACCTTTATAAATTGTTGGGACAAGATAAAAGGTATCAATACCAAGTTCTAAGTATCTTTTAACCAAATCGATTGTGATTTCATATGATGAACCTCCCTCTTCCAGATTTTGGTGCACCCATCTCGGAACATTCGCAAAGGAAATAGTATCCTTTTCTACCATCTGAATACCCCAGATGACCGGAATTTTCAATTTCTCCCCAATTGTCTTTTCATAAAAGGAAAGGAATTTAGAGGGCAATTCAGGATCGAAAGTCGGTTGTGAAACAATAAAATTGCAGCCTCTAGTTATTTTTGACTTAGTCAAATGGGATTCTTTTTCCCAATCTCTCGACAGATCCAGAGCTGCGCCAATGCAAAATCGCGTCGGGTAAGTTAATTCATTTCCTCGAAAATCGCGGCGTTCATTCATTGCTTTTACAGCGGATACCAATTCCGTAGGAGTGAAGTCGTTCACTTCACTTTGCAAATTCAGATCCTCAGCAGAAAATTTATCCCCTTTGACTATTAAAACATTGGAGAGCCCCATTAATTCTGCACCTAATAAGAGACTCTGCATCGCACTTTTATTCATATCTCGGGTGGAGATGGTGAAAATAGCTGGGATCTTCGTTTTTGAGTGGATCCAATCAGCTGCAA
>DTSF01000195.1 GCA_012965485.1 Dehalococcoidia bacterium | reverse complement strand
ACTTATATCAGTAGGTATGGTTTGTGCAATAAGGAATTGCCAAGTAGTTTCATTACATCGGAAATCTATAAAGTAGGACGATTGATTTGTTGACTTTAACTCTTTTCAAGATCAATAGTTTGTAGTCCTTGAAAGCGCTAGTTTTACAGGGACATCCTTATTTCACTAGTATAATCCGTCATTCTTCGAATAAATTTGGTTTACTAGGACACAGATAGTTACATGTTAGATGGATCAACAATCCTGATTACCGGTGGAACTGGATCATTCGGTCGAGCATTTATTAGACATATTGTTCATGAATACAATCCTAGAAAAGTTGTTATCTATAGTCGTGATGAGCTTAAGCAGTATGAAATGCGGAAAGATTTCCCACAGGAAAATCTCAGATTCCTAATAGGAGACGTCCGAGAGGCTGAAAGATTGACCGTAGCAATGAATGGGGTCGATTATGTGGTTCACGCAGCTGCCCTTAAGCAGGTTCCAGCTGCAGAATACAATCCAATGGAATCGATTAAGACCAACATTCATGGGGCAGAAAATGTCGTGCACGCTGCCCTAAAACAAGGAGTCAAGAAAGTTGTCGCACTGTCGACAGATAAAGCTGCAAACCCAATTAATTTATATGGCGCGACGAAGTTGGCATCAGACAAGCTTTTTGTTGCAGCTAATAACATGGTTGGTAGTGAACCAATTAGATATGCGGTTGTTAGATACGGAAATGTAGTCGGCTCTAGAGGTTCCGTACTCCCATATTTTTTGCGCCTAAGAAACGAAAGTGCAGATTGTCTACCGATCACAGATTTAGATATGACGCGGTTTTGGATTACGCTAAATCAAGGTATAGAATTTGTCTTGAATGCTTTTCATAGAATGAAGGGTGGCGAAATATTTGTACCGAAGACACCGTCTATCAAAATCACCGATCTTGCAAATGCGACAGCACCAGGATTAAGGCATCATATAGTGGGCCGCCGTCCTGGCGAAAAAATACATGAAGTAATGTGCCCAAAAGATTATTCGCATCTTACCTTAGAATTTGAGGATCATTATGTCATCCAACCAGCGATACAGTTTTTTGACAGTCAACCAGACTACTCAGTAAACAAGCTTGGGGAAGTTGCAAGGCCAGTTGAGCTTGATTTTGAGTACAACTCTGGCACGAATCCTTCGTTTCTCTCCGTTGACGAAATAATGGCACTAAATATACAAGAAGGTTTCGTCTGATTACGGAAGTTGAATAGTGAAGTAGTTGTGAATTCTAGCCACCAATGTAATTAGCTGGAAATTGCCAGTTGCCAAGTAATTGTATTATTCATTACTAATAGATTGTCATGTAATTAGACTTGTTCCGATAGTAAGTTGATATAAGTGATAGAGAAATATTGTGAAACCATATGGTCGCCAATTGGTTGATGATGATGTAGAAAGTGTCGTAAATGTACTTAGATCCGAATACATCACCCAAGGACAAAAAGTTGAGGAGTTTGGCACAGCAATTGCTCAGTATTGTGGAGCTGACTATGCAATTGCCGTCTCAAGTGGGACGGCTGCATTAGAACTAGCTATTAAGTCTCTCGAAATTGGTCCTGGGGACGAAGTAATAACTACGCCAATAACATTTTGCGCTACAGCAAACGCTGTTATGAATAATGGTTCAGATATTCGTTTGGTAGATATAGAAGAGTCAACACTAAACATAAACCCAGAGATGCTGGAGGCAGCGATCACGAAGCGTACTAAGGCGATCCTACCAGTAGATTTTCGCGGCCATCCAGCGTCACTCCCCGAAATCAGTCGAATCGCAACTAAGTTCGGACTCTATGTTATTCAGGATGCGTCCCATTCGCTTGGGTCGTCATATTATCACCAAGGGGCGAATCATCAGTGTGGAGACGGATGCCATTCTGATATTACGACGTTCAGTTTTCATCCAGTAAAACATATAACGTCAGGTGAAGGCGGAGCTGTTGTAACAAATGACACTGTCATTGCAGAAAAGGTAAGAGCCCTCAGGAGTCATGGGGTTGTAAAAGGTAACATGATGCAAATTGGTACTATAACATATCCAGATGAAATATCCATAAAATTAGCATCTACAGAATAATCATTGCCTGGATCTGGAGCGATGAAAACCTGATAAATTTTACTAGTAGGGATATTACCGAATTTAGAGTGTCTTTAGGTACCAGCCCAGGGGATAGCAATACTGTGAACTGGACCGATGTAGGAAATGTCTCCACATATACATTTACCAATCTGAATTTAATTGAAACAGTCACCTATTATGCTAGTGTTCAAGCCCAGGATATGGCGGGCAATATGTCGGATATTTATACCGGGGACGGTATTACCATTGACCAGTCCGGCCCTGAACCGGGCCAGGTAAATGATGGTTCCAGCCAGGACATTGATTGGGTCAACATCGATTATTCTGTAGATGCTAACTGGACTGTATTTACTGATACCTTGAGCGGCGTGGTGGAATACTGGATCTCCATTGGTCTTACCCCTGGACAACCAAATTTTATGCCTTGGATATCCAATGGTTTAGATACAACATTTACAGCCGCACAGGAATTGTCAGAAGGACCAACCTATTACATCAATATATACGCGATTGATTCAGTAGGCAATACAAGCGCTATCATTAGCTCTGACGGTTTCGGGGTTGACCTTGACTCGCCGCTGGCTGGAACCGTCTTTGATG
>DTSF01000194.1:3888-9807 GCA_012965485.1 Dehalococcoidia bacterium | reverse complement strand
AATTAAAATCAACCCCAAGTTAATATATGGCGCAGCCACCGGATATGGTCCAAACGGGCCAGACTCGGGCAAACCAGCATTCGCTTATACTGGTGAAGCCAGATCCGGTTCCTTGTGGTGGGCCGGTCCAAACGATGGTAACCCCTATAACTTGCAAAGTATCGCTGACCAAATTTCTGGAATCATGTTATGTAATGGAATTTTGGGTGCGTTAGTTAATCAAAAAGAGACAGGTAAAGGGCAAAAAGTTGATGTATCTCATCTTGGAAGCATGATGTGGTTGGGTGGCAACCGTTATGGGATGGCATTGCTAACAGGAAACCAACCAGAAGGCCAGGAACGAAAGAGTGCTAGGAATCCCCTTTGGAACTGTTACAAATGCGCTGATGACCACTGGATCGCATTTGCAATGAACCAGAGTGATAGATACTGGCCATCATTCTGTGATGCAATTGAGAGACCCGATTTGAACGAAGACGAACGATACAGCAATATGGGAGTTAGAACTGAAAATAGGGTGGAACTGATTGGGAAACTAGATGATGTTTTCATCACCAAACCGAGAGCATACTGGATTGAAAGAATGGACTCATCCGAAGGCATCATATGGGAAAAAGTGCAGTCAATATGGGATCTTCCGGACGACCCTCAAGTTGTACAGAACAACTACATCATAGATTTTGAACATCCAACTCTGGGTCCTGTAAAATACCTTCAAACTCCGTTTCAATATAGTGAGACTCCAATAGAAACCAAATTGCCTGCTCCTGAGTTAGGACAACATACTGAAGAAATATTGACTGAAACGCTCGGGTATACGTGGGAAGATATTGCAAATTTCCAAGATCAAGGAACGATAATTTAGGGAGATAGTATGGAATACGAATCAGGTGTAATAGAGGTAGCAGATGGGGTGTACGCATGGATAAACGAAAACTGTGCAACCAATGCTGGATTCATCGTCGGCGATGACGGTGTAATACTGATAGACACCTTAATGACACCCACATTGGCATCTAACCTTTTGACTGTCGTGAAAGATGTTACTTCTAAACCGATCAGATTTGTTGTCAACACACATTTTCATGGAGACCACGTTTATGGTAACCAATATTTTCTACCAACTCCAATCCTGGGACATGAAAATTGTAGAATTGAGCTCGATACAAAATGGGATGCTAATTTGTCTAGATATTGGGCAAGGGAGGCACTAAGACCAGAGTTGGAACGCATTAACAAAACACTCCCTGATGTCACATTCAAAGATGAAATGTCTATTTGGTTAGGGGATCGAGAAATAAGGATGTCCTACCACGGTCGAGCACATTCGGACAGTGATATTTTATTATATTTACCCGAAGAAAAAGTTTTGTTTGTAGGGGACCTAGCTGTAAACAAAACTATCCCTGCCTTCCCGGACGGCCATATTTCTAAATGGGTGGATGTACTAGACAAAGTGGAAACTGTTGAGGCTAACACTTTTGTTCCTGGACATGGCCCAGTCGGAGGAAAAGAGGAATTTGGAGAAGCCAAAGACCTTTTGAAATTGTTGCATAATGAAATAAGAGCAGCCTTTGATGATGGAAAGAGTGAAGGGCAGGCAGCCAAAGATGTTAATGTTGGAAAATTCTCAGTTTTTGCCAACCAGGACAGAATTCCTCAAGTAGTGGATATGGCATACAAAGCCTACAGAGGTGAGTTGGATTAGCTTACTGTCCAAAGCCCTCGACGTTATAGTTCGATTGGCCGAGTTCCCCTTTCGTCTGAAGATAGCTTCTTACTACTTCATACAAGAACAGTTGTCAGCAGCACAGTAAAACTGAAATGCTGTTTTGTATCTGCCAATCATGTGGTGGTATTTTTCCATATTAGACGTATCGTAGATTACCATACATACAGATCCTTAAATATGTATGACAATATCATCATATTTTGTGAACGTTATGTAAAAATTCTAAAATTTTACCTTTTTGATCACCATATTTCTATCTTTCCAAGTCGCACGCCTAAACAGATTTGATAATAATGAATGATATGCAATAAATATCATAAATATGGTAGTGAAATGAATGAACGGAACAACAAGAAGGCTATGAGAAAATTTCTTGCAACACAAAAGATATGATCCAAGCAGAAGAAATATCGTTACCAAAGATAGGATCTCTAGGAATTGGAAATCACCCCCATTGATAACATAGAAATATAAATTAAAACCCGGTGCGAAAAATAAACCCATTAGGAATAGTGATATCAATAAAATCAAACTGATGCGATAATTTAGGGCAGGAGCCAAACTTCGAGAGATGCCTTTCACAGTCTCCGACATGTCATTGTAGGGTAGGGTCGTGACCATACTTGTTCCATCCTTCAAGGTCCACCGTAGACCAGAACTTTTTATTAATCGCCCAAGCGCCATGTCATCAACGGCGATGTCTTTTATTTCCTTGTGGCCTCCACTCAAAATATAAGATTCTCGTTTGAATAACATAAACTGCCCGTAGCTCACTGAAAGATATGAGTTTTTTGACAAGTGCGCCAACTGCAAAGGCAACCAAGCATAAATTGCCCAATCAATAAAACCGTAAAGGGTTCTTTCAATAAAATTATTTGCGCATCTGGCAGGAGTCATTGTCAATAAATCGGATTTTTCATATATCGCTTCATTAACGGCTGCCTTGATTGTGTTTTTGTGTAAAACAGTATCTGCATCAATAAATAGCATATAGTCACCGTTGGCTTTCAATGCCAATTGATGACAAGCCCAGTGCTTCCCTAGCCAGCCTTGTGGGATTGATTCTCCATCAATGAATTGAATTTCGAGGTCAGATTCAAGAAATTCACTGACTACTTCAGCAGTATCGTCTTCAGACCCATCATTTAAGACAATGACGTCATAATTGGTATAAGTTTGGCAGGTTAGAGCAGTAAGAACTTCTCGGATATTTTTGCCTTCATTTCTTGCCGGTATCAATACCGTTATCGACACATCAATGTCACCGAAGAACTCATCACTAAGACGTAATCTGGGTCTATCCAGGTATTTCCAATTCCATATCGTGATAAAAAAAGAAATGAAGGCAAAAAATCCCGTAGTGAATATTATTAGGGTGTTAAACTCCATTCACCTTATATCCTTACCCAGCCTCTAAAAGCTATCCCATGTTGATATTCGGATCTATGCTTAAACATCACCAACAGCAAATTCAATATCCCAAAAATTAGTAATTCCTGAGAGTCAATTATGCTGAAAATAACTACGAACCCGATCAGACAAGTCGTCACGGTTATTGCGTGATTTCTTTGCACCAAGTGCATTAACCCCAGAATGAGGATACCCACAGGAAACGCCATACCAGAAGTAAGAGCAATCCACGAACCCCAGGTTGGAGCGAGAGCTTTTCCTCCTCTAAACCGCAAGAAAGGGGAGTAAGCGTGTCCTATTATTGGCGATATAGCAACCACTGTCACCGACAAAAAATACTCAGAGTACGGGGTGCCTGAAAATTGGTTGGTGAATATCCATAGGGGTATTGCTGCTTTGAATACATCTAGTAGCGTGGATAAAGAACCGACCATCCGTCCCGATGATACCCATGCGTTGACGGCACCTGGATTTCCATCCCCTACTCTTCTAATATCCTTACCTGAAAGAGTTCGCACACAAATTAGTGACCATGGTACCGATCCACTGAGAAATCCTATAAATATCCATATTAGAGTGTCATACATCAATACACCAACAACTATTTGAGACCAGCCAACAAGATATTCGGGAAGACTATCACAAAGTTAAATACATCTTGTACTGAAAATCATAGAAGCTAAATTTTTGTGGGGATAGTTTTATGTCTAATGTATTACCCATTCTAGGCACCAAATCAACTGATAAAATCTATGGTGTAATTATTGAATATATGACTATTTAATTCAGTTATCAGGAATAAATATGCTTTCTCATGATCCAATCTTCAGCGTTAAGGATAAAACCGCCGTAATAACAGGTGCTTCTTCAGGTCTGGGGGTCACTTTTGCCCAGATACTCGCTGAGAGGGGTGCCAATGTAGTACTTTCTGCCAGAAGAGTGGAAAACCTAAACAGCCTTAAAGAGTCATTAGACTCTGAAAATTTCTCTTCAATGGTAGTCCAATGCGATGTGACAGAATCAGCCCAGGTAGCAAATATGTTCACAAAGGCTGAAGAAAAATTCGGAAGAGTAGACATATTGGTAAATAACGCCGGACAGATAGCTGAGGCTGGGTCAGTTCCGGAAAACATTACCGATGCTATGTTCGAACAAACCGTCAAAGTAAACTTAATTGGGTTGTGGTACTGCTGCAAAGAAGCAGGGAGGCGAATGCTTAGTGATGGTAGAGGAGGTTCAATAATAAATTTATCTTCTGTTGCCGGTCTTAATGGCATGCGGGGAATGCCGGCTGCCTACCAAGCAACTAAAGGTGCAGTCACTAACCTGACAAAAAGTTTGGCTGTCAATTGGGCAGACCGAGGAGTGCGAGTAAATGCCATCGCACCTGGGTGGTTCCCCAGTGAAATGACTGGAGCATGGGTGAAGAAAGGTATGTTTCTTGATCACATCAGCGCAAATTCCCCCATGGGAAGAATAGGCAAACCGGAAGAGCTAGCAGGAGCTTTATTATTACTCGCCTCGGATGCATCCAGTTTTATAAATGGGGAAATAATTTCTGTTGACGGGGGCATTAACGCCTCTACAGGACTTCCATTTTTTACTGAGGAAATGTTCAATATAATGGAAAAAGCTGTACCTGGCGATCTAGCGAAAAGAGTGAAACCACCTGAAAAATGTTAAACCCTAACGACCCTAATACACTTCTTGCTATTGTCACCGATTCCTCAAATAAATTCATAACCGGACTATCAAACCTCAAACCATCTGAGTGGGAAATCCCTAGTAAATGTCACCAGTGGGCCATAAAAGATGTCTCCTCTCACACTTTGGCTATTGATGGATTTTTCTTGAATTCTTTATCTAGAGCCATTGAAGGAGACGGAAACCCAACTGAAGGTATGCCAAACCCGGGAACTGGCAATGCTCGAAGCATGGCAGACGGGATTGCGTCGCGGGCTATACAGCTATCGGAGACAGCTTTTCCTAAATTAGAACAACTGCTCGATACATTATCCAATATGGAATGGGATCTAATAAATGTTTTTCAAAACATTGCTTTAGATAACTGGCATATTCCTGCATACCACCCTGCAGGTAAATCTTCCCCATATTTATTGCTCAAAATGAAACTGCTGGAACTTGTTGTGCATTCTTGGGACATATTTTCATCTCTAAATCCTTCATACAAAATGCAAAATGCAGAGGCCAAAATACTATGCGAGGTATGGAAAGAGCCTGATATATCTGGTTGGCTGTACACTCCAGACCCCGAACAAACCGACCCTACCACAATCGATTTTTGTTTTGATGACAGTGAAGCACTAAGGATTCAAACCTGGCGGGGCTCACTCCACATATTTGATCGGCCTATGGAAAAATCTACTGAAACTATCACCACAGTTGAAACCACATACCAGGATTTCGCTTTGCTGATTACGGCCAGAAAAAATATCCACGAGGCCTATGAAGGTAACCTAATCTCTGTTGCGGGTGACAAAGCTAGTTTAGACAGTTTTCACAAATGGTTCAGAGGGTCTTAGACAGGATAACTATGCAGATTGTGATATCAGGGAGCCCGGGTTCGCACTTGGCAGAACTGACTTGGGAATTTTACAAATCATAGTGTACGCAGGATCAAAAACATTCCCAACATCGTACTGAACATACATGCCCAACATGATGTTAGCGTCTGGCCAAGACAGCCCATAGTCATTAACAAGCCATCTCAACATTTCTGAAGTACTACGTTGTAGAGCCTCGTCTAATGGCCTCAC
>DTSF01000194.1:0-3840 GCA_012965485.1 Dehalococcoidia bacterium | reverse complement strand
TGTAAGAGTAAAGCTCACATCCATTGAAATCTCAATGCCAGTTCCTAATATTTCCCCGTCAGATTGCCAGGCATGGCCATCTCCGATATGGAAAAGCGCCCCGTCAACAAAAACAGGAAAGTAGGCAGTGACCCCACTTTCAAAACCTCTATAGTCCATATTCCCGCCGTGGGGACCAGAAGTAGCAGTTGAAATTGCTTGGCCACGATCAGGAGCCACACCAAAGCAGCCTATCATCGGGCTAATTGGAACTGATAGATCTTTAAGGCCTTCAGAGGGATTTTCAATCCTCGCTGTATTAGAATCAAAATCCAGAAGGAAATTGAATGTGACTAAATCTGTCACCCCACTATCATGACCGGGTTCCAGCACATTAGATGCTATTTTGGGTCTACAAAAACCATGGTCACGATTGGGCCAAATATTATTTAACCTAACGGCTAAAACATCCCCAGGGCAAGCTCCCTCCACATAGATGGGCCCGGTTTGAGGATTACCTCTTCCTGCCACAGATACCCCATTTTTATCGAATCCACCGGCATCTACGGTGTTTGTATTCACCGTATCCCCACTATCTATTTTCAAAGCCGGAGGATGGGAGCCAATCGAAAGATAATACTTATCAGGTTCAAACGAATGTATCATGGGGTACCTCTCCTAAAGAAAAGTCCAGTGTACTCTAGCCGGTGAGGCTATGCATCCGATAAATCAAAGTAGGTGATTTCCGGGGGAGAGGCCAGAAAAGCTACGAGCTTCTCCAAATTCCCGTCATTTGTCCTATATTCCAAATATTTCAGATGATGTTCTTTCGATGCCCAATTTTCAGTCATTATAAGACGATTTGGATCTTCCTGGGCAGCTGATATATCGATATGGCTACAACCATCAAATTCCCTTGTCACAGGAAAAATATTTTAACAAATTTCAATGAATTTATCTGCGTTTCCATCGACACAATTGAATTCAGCAAGTACTTTTACAGTCATGAAAATAGCTTCCTAAATTTATCTGTCATCAATTAGCTCGGTCATTATAGTCGATAACCCAAAAGGAAATATGTTCACAGTTGGGTATAAAACATATGCTTTAACATTTCATCGGCGATCGATTACCTTTCCGCTATTTGACCTTTCGGTATTTCCAACCCGTCCAAATAGAAAACGGTACACTCCAGAACAAAGATCCAAATAAACCCAACAACCCAAATTGCCATAATGGTTCTGAACCTGAGGAACCGAAAAGTGCTCCTAACACTGGAATAAGTAATGTCATGTAAGTCACTATCAACAAAAAAACACTTTTAGAGTGGGTCAATTTGGATATCAACAAAGAAACGGATCCAGTAATAATCAAAGAAATCGCAAATTCCCACAGACTAAAATCGGAATCGGAAGTAAACACGTCGTGGGTAAGTTTAAATACTAGTGTGCTTACAGCCCCAGTAAGGCCAAAAAGCAGCCAACCTTTTATTGCTGTGGCCCAATTCATATCATCTTCTGTGATTGCAGAGATAAATTTCTATACACGTCTTGATTCACTATATCAAAGACACGCCACTGCAATATTAATTGAACTGCAAGGAAAAAGGCTCCAGTTAGACCTGTTACCATCTGGGCTTTCCCTACAGCAAAATCTATATCCACGTCATCCTCCTGAGGTGTATCCAGTTGGTTAATTCCACATTAATGGTGACAAAAAGAACAAAACAGTAGAAGGGTTGGGGGGTAGTGATAGGAACCTTTCAGGCGTGGAAGTTAATAGTGGTGGAGCTGAGAAGGCTCGAACTCCTGACCCCCCTGCTTGCAAATCGGATAATACTAGATTCGTACCTAAATTCCCTCAAAGTCCGTAATTGTTCAGACAAGTATATAGGAGCCAACAAGAGGTTCTTGGCAACACTTGTTGCCAAATATCCAGTAATCAACCAAGAATCAGCACTTCAATATCTTGGTACTTTCAACAACATTGGGGCGAACTCCAGAGCCAGATATGGTGGCATGCTAAAAGGATTACTCAAACACATGGGAATTTCCTTTGATACCAAGTTCAAACGCCCCAAACTCCTACCCCAGCGAGTACTACACGAGGATGTTGAAAAGCTGAAGGACGCCATAAGAAATAAGAAGTCCCACAAGAAATCAGCCTTTAGAGACCTAGTACTAATTGAGACTGCCATCAAGACTGGCATGAGGCGTGGAGAGTTAGCAAACCTTCTGGTGAGCCACATCGCATTTGAGGCAAATAGAATCATCGTAATGAACGGCAAAGGGGCTAAAGACCGAACCATCCCAATGGGCGATAACCTCAAGTCCCAACTGCTGGAACTATGTGCTGGTAAGAAGGCAAATGAGAAGGTATTTGGGTTCAAGGCAGTAAGTCTTGGAATGAAGATTAAAGAGTGGGGAGATAAGGCTGGAGTGCCAATTAAGGCTCATAGCTTGAGGCATTACTTTGCTACCAATCTAATGGAGCGAGGGGCAAACATTAAGCAAGTCCAAGAGTTGCTGGGGCATGAGAGTTTGGCTACCACTCAGATATATCTAACCCTGATGGCTGACCATCTGGAGGATGCTATTCAATTACTAGAGTAGCTAACAGATATGTCTCGTAGCAGTTCTTGAGGTTCCATATTTCATATAAGTTTCATAAGTGCCAGCGGTTGTTGTAGTACCAGTGGACTCATAAACATTCCATTTGTAGGCATTATTAACGGCCAGTTGGACTAACCATACTCCATTACCTTGATATTCTTCAGTAAATTCACTCAGAGGAAGAGGGGAACCTTCTTGCATTGCAAAGTCATAACTTAAGCCATCACATATTGCCTCTATTGTTAGTGCAGTCGCCTGACCATCAGCAAATGAAGGGGTGTCCACCTCAGTTTCAGAACACCCAACCATCACCAAAAGAACCAACGCTATGAGTACTATCTTTTTCATGGGCACATAATACCAAGAAGAAATGTTGTCACAATAACTCGCACGTAAAAGATAAGGGGTAGTATTATTCAATAATTGAGATTTAGCGGCTGCTTATCATAAAGGAGACTTAAATGGCTAAAGGTCAAAATGCTAAAAAAGAAGAAAGAAAACCAAAAAAACGTAAGGACAAAAAGCCTTATGGTGGGAAAGCCTTAGACTCAAAAAAACCCTAAAGACTTTATACTAAATGGTCACCCCAGCCCCAGTGGAGGGACTGAGATGCCCAGATAATGGTACCAGCCCTAGCAGGAATGTATTGAGGGGCTTCGTCTTTTACGCCTATCCACATATAGAGCATACCCCCACACAAGATTTTGAATTATTTATAATGGCGCTATGCACCATCAAAATGAGGTGGGAACCTTTCCTCCATATTAAACAGGTGGTGGAATCAAATTTGGGAGGGGCTTATTATGGGTTTAGAGTTCGTTAATCCTCAGGATGCCCCTGCTCCGGCCGGACCATATAGTAATCTTGCCATAGTGCCAGCGGGCTACCGCCTTCTGGTCATCGCGGGACAAATTGGTAATCTTGCCGACGGTAGTATAGTCGATGGGTTGGAAGCTCAGTACGAGCAAGCCATTTCAAATATAAAGGCAATTGTTGCTTCCGAAGGCGGAGATTCAACAAACATAGCAAGAATAACTATATTTCTTACAGAAAAGCCAAGTGCAGGAGATATGATTACGGCAGCTATGCAAAGGCATTTCCCACCAGGGCCGCCAGCTATGTCATTGATATATGTATCCGAGTTATTCAGCCCAGACGTCAAGGTTGAAATTGAGGCTATTGCGGCCGTTCCATAGAGTCTATATTGACCCACATGATTTTGAATAATGGAGGATGCTATTCAATTATT
>DTSF01000193.1 GCA_012965485.1 Dehalococcoidia bacterium | reverse complement strand
TCGGGTGGTTCAGGAACTATGGGGTATGAAGTATCTGCTGCTATGGGAGCACAGGTTGCTGACCCTGATTCCACCGTTTGGTCTATTGCTGGTGATGGCGGCTTCCAAATGACACTTTGCGAATTAGCAACCATTGCCGAAAACAGGTTGCCAGTTAAATTCGCAATATTGAACAATGGGTTTTTGGGCATGGTTAGGCAGTGGCAAGAAATATTTTTCGATAGTTCATATGTTTCGACCGCCTACACGGGCAATCCTGATTTTGTTCGTTTGGCCGAGGCATATGGCATAAAGGGCATAAGGGTTACGGATAAAACACAGGTAAAAACAGCAATTGCTGAGGCGATGGATCACGATGGCCCTGTGGTGGTTGATTTCATAGTGGAACAAGAGGAAAACGTATACCCCATGATTCCATCAGGCATGACCGTTTATGACATGATAGAGGAGCCGATATCAGAGAAGGTGACAACTTGAAATCGTCAGGAAAACACACAATAACAGCATTGGTTGAGGATCGTGCGGGTGTCCTAAACCGCATATCTAGTATGTTCAGGAGACGTGGTTACAACATATCAAGCTTGGCTGTCGGGAAGAGTGAATCCGCTGGCTTATCTAGAATGACGTTCGTAGTTGATGGGGATGCTAAGACAGTTGAAATGGTTGTTAAGAACCTGCACAAGTTAGTTGAAGTCATTAAAGTATCCGATATATCTGAAGAAAACGCGGTGTCGAGGGAGCTAGCCTTGATAAGGGTTAAATGTGATGTTGCGACTCGTAGTGAAATAATGCAGATTGTCGATATATTTCGAGCTAAGATAGTAGACGTCTCCCAGGATACCTTGATCGTTGAAGTAACGGGTAATGAGGATAAAGTTAATTCACTCGTAGATTTACTGGATAGTTTTGGGGTTTTTGAGGTGATGAGAACTGGTACAGTAGCTATGAGTAGAGGGGCTTCTTTTGAGCAAGATAAATCTGTGAACAGTCCAAGAATTTTGGAGAATGCATCTTAAACAGAGGATATTGTACTAGGAGAATTTATATGGCGAAAATGTATTACGAATCGGATGCAGACATGAGTCTGTTAGAGGGCAAGACTGTAGGTATTATTGGGTACGGTAGTCAGGGTCACGCTCATGCGTTAAATCTGAAGGATTCTGGGGTAGATGTATGTGTAGGACTGTACGAAGGGAGTAATAGTTGGCCTAAAGCAGAATTGGAAGGCTTAAAGGTAGCCACAGTTGCAGAGGCTTCTGCTCAGTCAGACATTATTATGGTACTGATTCCTGATCATCTTCAAGCTTCAGTTTACAATGAATCCATATTACCGCACCTGTTGCCGGGCAAGACTTTAATGTTTGCCCATGGCTTTAATATACATTATGACGCGATAAATCCACCTGAAAATGTCGACGTATCCATGGTTGCACCTAAAGCACCTGGGCATAGGATGAGGGAAGTTTATACGAAAGACTCTGGGGTGCCTGCATTACTTGCAATCCACCAAGATTCAACTGGGGATGCTCATGCATTGGGCCTGGCTTATGCAAGAGGCGTAGGTTGTACTAGGGCTGGGGTGCTGGATACTACGTTTAAAGAAGAGACAGAGACAGATCTTTTTGGTGAGCAGGCTGTTTTATGTGGCGGAGTTGCGGCCTTGGTAAAGGCTGCATTTGAGACTTTGATAGAGGCGGGATACCAACCAGAATCCGCTTATTTTGAATGTATGCACGAATTGAAACTTATAGTGGATTTGTTCTACCAAGGCGGTATGGAATACATGAGATATTCTGTGAGTGATACGGCTGAATATGGAGATTACACTAGAGGACCCGCAGTCGTAGACGAAAATGTGAAAAAGAATATGCGAAAGGTACTTGACGAAATCCAAGATGGCACATTTGCGAAAGAATGGATCACGGAAAACGATGAGGGCAGGCCGACATTCAATAGGCTGCGGGAAGAAAATGCGGGTCATCAGATAGAAAAAGTGGGTAAAGAGCTTAGGGGTATGATGTCCTTTCTCTCCGACCCAGATTAGGATTGATTCCATATATGAATAGTATGAAATTTATTCCGGTAGACGAGGTATCCTGCGTAGTTCGCCATGTTGATTTGGTCTTGGCAAGGCTGAATCAGGCGGACTACGGAATCCTGCGAATTTGCAAATGCAATTAATGCAGATAAATCTTTAGTAATCCTAGACTAATAAAAGGAGACCGAAATGTCCCAAGAGAAAGTCACAATTTTTGATACTACCCTTAGAGACGGAGAGCAGTCAGCGGGCATAGGGCTTACTACCCAAGAGAAGCTAGAAATTGCGAAGCAATTGGAGAGATTAGGAGTTGATGTCATAGAGGCCGGATTCGCCGCGGCATCGCCTGGAGACCTACAGGCGGTTCAGAAAATCGCCGCAGAGGTTAGAACTCCAAAAATAGCTTCTCTCGCAAGGTGTTACATAGACGATGTAGATAAGGCTTGGGAGGGGGTTAAAGGAGCAGCCAGACCTCGTATTCATGTCTTTATTAGCAGTTCTGACATACAGATAATGAATCAATTGCGCAAGAATCCAGAGGAAGTCCTTGATATTGCTGTGGCCTCGGTTGAGAAGGCGAAAACATATTGTGAGGACGTAGAATTTTCTCCCATGGATGCGACTCGAACTGATCCCGAATATTTGTATCAAATGCTGGAAGCGGTCATAAATGCTGGTGCCACCACAGTCAATATAGCGGATACCGTCGGGTACATTATTCCGTCAGAATTTGGAGAAAGAATCGAAGACATCAAAAGAAATGTACCCAACATAGATAAGGCCGTATTGAGTGTTCACTGCCACAATGATCTTGGCCTTTCTGTAGCTAATAGTTTGGCTGCAGTGAAAGCGGGGGTCAGACAGGTCGAAGGGTGCATCAATGGGCTTGGCGAACGGGCAGGGAATGCATCGCTTGAAGAGATTATTATGGCTATTGAAACGAGAAATGATTTTTTTGATGTCTCAACTAATATAGATACCACTCAGATATATAGGACGAGTAGATTGGTGAGTGACATCACGGGCTTTCCAGTACAACCAAACAAGGCGATAGTGGGAGCTAATGCATTCCGACACGCCTCCGGTATTCATCAGGACGGTGTTTTGAAGGATAGTAGCACCTTCGAAATTATGGATCCTAAATCCATAGGATGGCCAAGTAACTCATTGGTCTTAGGGAAACTAAGTGGCCGGGCTGGCCTGAGGGCTAGGTTAGAAGAACTTGGATTCCATTTGAAGCAAGAGGAACTCAACGAAGTTTTTGAATCATTTAAGGAGTTGGCAGACCGTAAGAGAGAGGTCACAGATCAAGATCTTGAGACTCTACTATCAAACACCCGTAGAACTGCGGATATTCCAACCGTATATGATCTTGAGCATGTTCAAGTATCTACCGGTGATCATGACGTACCGACAGCAACAGTGAAAATCAGGAACCCGGAAGGGGAGGAAATTACAGATGCTGCTACTGGTACAGGGCCTGTTGACGCGGTGTATATGGCTATAAATCGGGTAATAGGGATAGAGAATAGGCTCACTGAATTTAGGGTAGATTCAGTTACGGAAGGAATAGATGCCATTGGAGATGTGACTATCAGAATAGAACTCCAAGGTAACGCCTTTGTAGGAAGAGGTAGCGACACAGACATTATAGTCGCAAGTGCTAAAGCTTACATGAACGCTCTAAACCGGTCTCTGGCGGCTAATCCCAACGCGGGGTAATTCAAAAACCGTTGTTTTTATCCTAAAAAAATCAAATTCCTAGAACCGAAAATGGAGTGTTAAATGGCAGTTAAAACCATGTTTGATAAAATATGGGAGGCTCATCTGGTGAAGGAAGTGGAAGGTCAACCTTCGCTTCTATATATAGACCTTCATCTTGTTCACGAAGTTACTTCGCCTCAAGCTTTTGATGGGCTCAGAATGGCCGGGAGACCTGTAAGGCGGCCAGATTTGACGGTTGCGGTGGCTGACCACAACACTCCGACGTGGGACCTTTCTCTTCCGATAACGGATCCGATCGCCAAGCAGCAATTGGATGCTCTGACTCAAAACTGTGAAGAATTTGGAGTGACTCTTCACGATAGATTTAGTCCTTTGCAGGGCATTGTTCACGTTATAGGGCCGGAGCAAGGGCATACTCAACCCGGCAAGACAATCGTGTGTGGTGACAGCCACACTTCCACACACGGTGCTTTCGGTGCATTTGCTATAGGAATAGGAACATCAGAAGTTGAACACGTGTTGGCTACTCAGACACTTAGGCAATTCAAACCGAAAACCATGGAAGTGAGGGTCGAGGGACCTTTGCCATCAGGGGTTTCTGCAAAGGATGTTGTGTTAAGCATAATTGGTGAAATTGGCACAGCAGGAGCGTCCGGTCATGTAATCGAATATACAGGAGAAGGCATAACCTCTTTGTCCATGGAAGGCCGGATGACTGTGTGTAATATGAGCATTGAAGCTGGTGCGAGGGCCGGCATGGTAGCACCTGATCAAGTCACATTCGATTATATGAGAGGAAGGGATAATGTCCCTCAAGCTGAAGATTTTGAAAAGGCAGTAAGTGAGTGGAGGAAACTTTCCACTGATGACGGCGCCGAATATCACAGGGTGGTCCTTATTAAGTCTGAGGATCTAGAGCCCCATGTCACTTGGGGTACCAATCCAGGAATGGTAGTTCCGATATCATCCCGAATACCAAACCCCAATGACTATTCTGATGAAGGAGAAAGAGAGTCTGTCGAAAGAGCCTTAACTTACATGGACCTGGAACCTGGGACTAGAATACAAGATATACCAGTAGATCGTATCTTTATCGGTTCTTGTACCAATTCAAGAATAGAAGACTTACGGGCGGCCGCGCGGGTAGCCGAAGGGAAAAAAGTTAGTGATACCGTTTATGCTATGGTCGTGCCTGGTTCTAATGCCATAAAACGCCAAGCAGAAGATGAGGGACTCGACACAATATTCACAGAGGCCGGGTTTGATTGGAGAGAGGCAGGTTGCTCTATGTGTCTGGGTATGAACCCTGACGTATTACAACCGGAGGAAAGATGTGCTTCCACTTCAAACAGAAATTTTGAAGGAAGACAGGGTAGGGGAGGCAGAACTCATTTGGTTAGCCCAGAAATGGCAGCAGCAGCAGCGATAGCAGGACATTTCGTTGATATACGTGAATGGTAAATAAAAGAGCAAGGAAGAACTAAAATGGAACCATTCGTTTCCCTAAATGCAAAACTAGCCCCTCTTAACAGAGTTAATGTAGATACTGATCAAATCATTCCAAAACAATTTTTAAAACGGGTTGAGAGAACAGGATTCGGTCAATTTTTGTTCAATGATTGGAGGTTTATGCCCGGCGGCTCTGAGAACAAAGATTTTATTCTGAACCAAGAAGGATATAGTGCCGCTGAGATACTTGTGAGTGGAAGGAATTTCGGATCTGGTTCCTCTCGTGAGCACGCTCCATGGGCTCTGCAAGACTACGGATTTAAATGTATTATCGCTCCCAGCTTTGGGGATATATTTTTTAGCAACTGTTTTCAAAATGGTGTTTTGCCAGTAGTTTTACCTGAAGATACAGTGGCTCAAATAATTGAGAATTCAGAAAATGATCCGGAATATAGAATTAATATAGATTTGGAATCACAAAGGGTATGGGATGAGAATGAGGAAGTGGTGGCTGAGTTTTCTATTGAACCATTCAGACGTCACTGCATGTTGAACGGACTAGATGACATAGGTCTTACCATGGAAAATGAGACAGATATATCTGTATTTGAATCTGGACGTTCGAAACAGGGTGGCGTTTTAAGTATCTAGCCACATCCTGTGGGCAAATTCCTAGGTCCGTCTAATGCCTTTAATTCGGTCTGTGATTGAATGTTGCAGAAGATTCAATTCTCTGTTTACTGTGCTCCTGAAGTATGAACTGTATTCACCAATGTTTTTAAATTTTTTGTAGCGTTCCCTAAGCCTTTTTCTGGTCGAGTTGTTTTGAACTTCAAACAATTGTTGTAATAATGCTCTTTTGAGCAGTCTTGATGATTCATGATGATCGGTGTGTGCACCGCCGTCAGGTTCCAAAACGATTACGTCTACTATTCCAAGGGCTTTACAATCTGCAGCCGTGAGCTTTAGTGACTCAGCCGCTTCATTGGCCCTGCTTTTGTCTCTATATATTAGATTTGCGGCCTCTTCAGGTGATATGGCTGAAAAAATAGCATTTTCCAGCATGATTACCCTGTCAGCTATTCCTAATGAAAGAGCCCCTCCGCTTCCACCTTCTCCAATCACAACTGCGATAGTAGGTGCTTTTTGATCAGCAAAAAGAGACATTGTCGTTGCGATGGAATGAGCGAGTCCCCGATTTTCTGCTTCCAGGGAAGTATTTGCTCCAGGGGTATCGATTAACGATATTATCGGCAAATTGAACTTTTTGGCGATTTTTATAGCTCTTTGGCATTTTCGGAATCCCTCTGGCAATATTCTTAATACTTCTCCTGACACTTGGTCTTTTGAACGATTCTGACCGATGACAACAATTGTCTGACCTCCCAATTGTCCGATCCCACAGCTTATTGCCGGGTCGTCAGAATATTGTTTATCCCCATGAATCTCCACAAAATTATCCAGCATACGTGCCATATAATCCAAAGATGTGGGCCGTGATGTATGACGAGCTAATTGAACAGAATGCCAGGCTAATTTTTTCGGATCATCAACAGAAATTTCACCACTTCTATTCGTTCTGTTTAAGGTAAATTCTTTTTGAAGGAGATCTAATATGATAGAGACGACTTCTCTTAATTCAGTTCGAGAAGCAATAGCATCAATCAGCCCGTGTTCGAGATGTGATTCAGAGGTTTGTTGGTCAAAGCTGGGTGAATTATCTTTGATTTGAGTTATCCCTATAGGGTTGTATCCCAAAATGGCTCCTGGTTCAGCGATTGTTATATCGGCTAGATTGGCGAAGCTGGCGAAAGCCTGTCCTGTAGATGGGTTTGAGAAAACAGATATAAACGGTAATCCTTTGGCGTTATGCCTGTTGACTGCCATTGTGGTTTTAGCCATCTGCATCAATGACAAAACCCCTTCTTGGACTCGAGACCCTCCTCCCGATATGATGGCTAATAGAGGCAATCTTTTCTTTTCGGCTGTTTCTATTGCAAGGGAAATCTTCTGTCCGACAGCACACCCCATGGACCCTCCCATAAATCCGAAATCGAAAGAGATGATCATACAAAGAATCCCATCAATACTGCAGGTGCCAGTTAAAACAGCCTCTGTGATTCCAGTCCGTTTTTGATCTTTATACAGGGTTTCTTTGTATGAAACTGAAGATGTGAAGGAAATCGGGTCGACAGATACCAAGTTTCTGTTAATTTCTTTAAATGATTTAAAATCAACTATGGAATTGACTCTGTCTCTAGCACTCATGCTGTAATGAAATCCACAGGTAGCACACATTCTATACCTTTGATAAACATCTGATTTATTCAGGTCAGAATTGCACATCAAACAGTATTTGTTCTCGTCCTGAACTGTTAGGTCGGATTCATTCCTATTCAATAATCGGGACATCATACTCAAAAAGTTACTAACCATAATGCACCAATATTACTTTAGTAAGAAGGTAATATCTATTGTTAGGTTGAAGAAATCACATCTCTTGATTTGGAACCATCGCTAGGGCCCACAACACCCATATCCTCTAATTCATCCATGAGGCGTGCCGCCCTAGGATATCCAATCCTAAGCCTTCGTTGAAGTAAGGAGGTAGACATTTTGGTATATTTTTGGGCAAGGTCCATTGCTTTTTCAAACAGCTCGTCTCGAGTATTTGCTCCACTAAGATCAGAAACCCCTATAGTGTCAGTGTTTTTATCGCTAAAGATGTTTAGGTCTATTTCCGCTTTATACCCCCGCGGTGTGTTTGACCAATGATGAACTATATCTCCAATCTCATCGTCTCCTATGAAAACATTTTGAACTCTTGCAGGTCTTGTGGCATCTATCGGTTGGTAGAGCATGTCACCTCCCCCCAACAGTCGTTCCGCCCCCATCGTGTCAAGGATGGTCCGGGAATCTATTTGAGAAGTTACCGCGAAGCTAATTCTGCTAGGGAAGTTGGCTTTTATTAGCCCAGTTATCACATCGACAGAGGGTCGTTGAGTTGCGACTATCAAATGAATTCCTGTGGCCCTACCTAGTTGTGCTAATCGGCAGATAGATTGCTCTATATCGAAGGCAGCGGTCATCATCAAATCAGCCAGTTCGTCTATGGCAACGACGATGTAAGGCATTTTCACACCGCCTTTATTGTTAAATGATTCAATATTACGTACCCCTGTTTCCTCCATACGCCGATACCTGCTCATCATTTCTTGGATCAATCCCTTGAGGATTCCCACGACCTTATCAGTTTCTACTATGACAGGAGTCATTAAATGCGGGATACCGTTATATGGAGTTAGTTCTACTCTTTTTGGGTCTATGAGAAGCATCTGCATTTCTGAAGGATCTTTTTCCATAATCAGGCCAGTTATTATTGCGTTGATGCAAACACTTTTGCCACTTCCAGTGGCTCCTGCGATTAACAAATGAGGCATCTTAGATAGATCAAAGGAAACTTCTTCTCCATCAGAACCTTTTCCAAGAGCTACAGGTAATTGACTTTTCTTTGACAATGAGGTGTAAGGCGTACTTTCCATAACATTTTTTAATGCCACGAGACTTGGGGTATGGTTGGGCACTTCGATGCCCAAAAGCGATTCCCCCATCACCGGAGTTTCGATCCTAAGACTAGGGGTTTTGAGAGCTAATGATAAATCCTTTTCCCGACGCAGAATGGCATCTACACTGATCCGAGTTTTTTCTTCCTGTTGCACCATAACAGGTTTTCCATTTGTATCTATTTTAAAGTTGCCGTCCTTGTCTCTAGATTTGACTCTCTTTACTTTTCTGACCCATCCAGGTTGAATTCCGTACATGGTTACAGTTGGACCAGGTCTGACTTTTTCTACTGCTACTTCTATTTTATAGTCGGCGAATGTGTTTTTGATGATGTCGGCGGTGTCGCGCATTTCTTCTTCACTGATGCCACCTTCTGATATCCCAGAAAGCAGTTTCATATCTGGAAGCTTCCAAGAAGTTGACACACCGGCCGGATTTGTAAATGGTTTATTTAATTTTTTGTCCTCTCCCACATCAGGATCTGCCTCGAATTCGACCAAATTATTAATTTGTGAGTCTGTTTTAAGTGACGGGTCTTCTTGCGGGGAAGACTCGGCCCAGTATTTATTGAATTTATTCGATTCGGAGGTTGTACTTTTCGTATTTATCAGATCTGGCTCCGCCTGAACAGATTCTAGGACTGTTTCATCTACAGCGGCAGTAGGTCCTTCTTCAGCTCTGGTTAGTTGATTTATAGTGACATTGGATGAAGAAATATAACTAGAAAGGAGATCATCGGTAGTAGGCGGCGAATTGGGTAGGATTGGATTCTTGATTGCCGTTTCAATCAGGGAATTTTTCATGCTAGATTTTTTCCCCACAGGCGCACTGTTGATAATCTGGCTCTCTTTTATATGAGGAGTGAGAACTTCAGGGGGCATGGGTACAAAGCGTTTGGATTCTTTTTCCCCAGACATGTTCTTTTGAGACTTTTTATTGAGAATTCTTAAGTACACGAATTTTGCAGCCAAGCCTAATGACCAAAGGAACAGTATCATGATCTGCCAGGATTTAACCAAAATAGGCGGTTTGATTATTACTAACCCAGCGTAGAATAACGAAAT